>JASGEZ010000131.1:0-30153 GCA_047605905.1 Microlunatus sp. | reverse complement strand
CGGCAGCCGGGCTGTCCGCCTGCAGAGTGCGCTCCAATGCGGCCGCCCGGCCGGCCGCACGCACCAGGGGCGCGCTCCGGCGCTGCTCGACGCCGGCCGCCAGGAACGTCCAGCTCGGGATCTGCGCCCAGACCTCGGCCGGTGGCGGCACCCGCATCCCGTACGCCGGCGAGCCCGGTTCGGTCGCCGGACCTGGCGCCGGCTCCCCGAACTCGCCGACCAGCAGCCGGAACGCGCGGAACGCCTCGGTGCCGGTGACCACCTGCTCCAGGCAGGCGGGGGCCAATGCCTCGAAGACGCGCTCGGACCGCCCGATCCGAAGTTCGGCACCGAACCGGCGATGCGCCTGGACGAGCGCCTCGTGCTCAGGACGGGGAACGAAGCCACTGGGATCGTCGGCAGCGCCGAGCAGCATCGGCAGCTGGTCCAACGCCCACTCCGCGCCGGCTCCCCAGGCCCTCGCCGAGACTGTTGTTCCGGCGGCCGCCACCCGCAGCAGCACGGGGCCGGCCGGTGTCAGCGAGGCTCGCAACCAGTGCCCTGGCCCAAGACGGCGGTGCGTCGGGTCCCCGGGTCCACGATGATGCGGCCCGATCAGCGAGTCGAGCGCGACCGGGCGGTCGAACTCGATCAGTCGCTGCTGAGCCTTCGTCGTCATGTCAGCGCGCCCGCTCAGGACTGGCGCTTGGGATCCGGCCACGGATTGGCTCGGCATGTTCCCACACTCTTCGTCTGCTGCATCATCACCGGCGCCAGCTTTCCCTTCCCCGGGCAGCCGACGTGACCATGTCCGAGCCGGTGGCCCACCTCGTGGTTGACCAGATACTGCCGGTAGCTACTGACATCCTTGCCGTACGCCTTCGCGCCGTGCGCCCAGCGCCAGCCGTTCAGCATCACTCTGCTGCCGGTCTGACAGGACACCCGCCCGTACGTCCGCAGCGGCCAGCAGTAGCGATCGACCGTCCCCGGTGTCGCCAGATAGATGGTGAAGTCGGCCTCAGCCGGATCGCTGACCAGCTGAAGCCGCCAGTCGCCACCGCCGACCCAGCTCCGCTGGTCACTCAGGATCTGCTGAATCAGCAGCGCGGTCTCGTCGGCGTCGTACGGGAGGTTCTTCTCGACCTTGACCTCGTATCGCAGCAGTCGCGCACCTCGTTCGCCGGTCTTCGGCCCGTCGATCTTCGCCCGGACGAAGGTGCCCGGCCCGCGCTCCGGGATCTTGACCTCCGCTTGCTGTTTGGCGACCTTCTTGATCAGCTCGCGGGCGGGTCTCACCACCGCCGACGCCCGCTCGGCAGGGGCGGGCGTGCCTGGCGACGGACTCTCCGCGTTCGAGGCACTGTCCTGCCGGGACTCGGGGTCACCGGCCCGCGCCGGCTGGGCGCCGGCACCTGAGCCACCACCCACAGCCAAAGCGACGACCAGGACCACTGATCCGAACACTCCCGCGGCGATCGTGAACCAGTGCTTGCGCAGCGCAGCCCAGCCCGCCCACTCCGGAGTCCGCGCCGACTTGGCCTGTCCCCGGTGGGCGGTAGATTGTGAGCCGCTCTGCGAGCCCGGACCTCCCATCCGGCGGTGCGGCCAAGGAGTCACGGAGATCAACCCTAGGCGGAGAATGTCGCATTCACACTCAACCGGCCCCACGACACGTCGAGCAGGTTCGACGGGACGGCGTGGTCGCAGCGAGGCCGCACGACACCAGCAAGCACTCCGCATCCTGATCGTCGTTCTCATCCCGCTCGGTATCTGGACGTTCGCGGGCCTGATCGCGCTGTGGCCGAAGGACGCCGCCAGCCACATCAATCACGACGTGGCCGGCTACAGCGTCCCCGGCATCACCTACCCGACCGCGGAGATCACGGCCATTCAGCCCGTCTCCTGCGAAGGCATGGCCGGCTCCACTCCCGGTGCCAACAACCAGACCTGCGCGACCATCTCCGTCCGAGTCCTCGACGGTGACGACACCGGCAAGGAAGTCGCCGGCATCCCACTCACCGACGCGTTGTACAACAGCGGCACCAAGATCGGTCAGCGGGTGAAGCTGATCCGGATCCCGCCCACCGACGGGCAGCCGTCGCAGTTCCAGTTCTCCGATTTCGAACGCCGTGCGCCGCTGATCGTGATCACGCTCGCCTTCGCGGCGGCAGTGATCTTCGTTGCGCGCTGGCGCGGGTTCGCCTCGCTGCTGGGTCTGGGCTTCGCCGGGTTCATCCTGGTCAAGTTCATGTTTCCCGCCCTGGTCAGCGGCTCGAATCCGGTCCTGGTCGGCCTGGTCGGCAGTTCGGCGATCATGTTCGTCGTCCTGTACGCCGCGCACGGCATCTCGGCCCGAACGTCGACGGCACTCGTCGGCACCCTGTTCGGGCTGGTGACGGCCGCGCTGCTCGGCTGGGGCGCGACATCCTGGGCCCACCTCAGCGGCATCACGTCCGAGGACGACTACGTGCTGGCCGCGTCGGCGCCGGACATGTCACTGACATCGGTGGTGATCTGCGGCGTCATCGTCGCCGGCCTCGGTGTCCTGAACGACGTGACCATCACCCAGGCATCGGCGGTCTGGGAACTGGCCGACAACGACCCGGACCAGAAGCGGCTGTTCTCCAAGGCCATGCGGATCGGCCGTGATCACATCGCTTCGACCGTCTACACGATCGCCTTCGCCACTGCCGGCGCCTCGCTGCCGGTCTTCCTGCTGATCGCGATCTACAACCGGCCGCTGTTCGAGGTGCTGCAGACCGAGTCGTTCGCTGCCGAGTTGATCCGCACCATGGTCGGCTCGATCGGTCTGATCCTGGCCGTGCCGCTGACCACAGCGGTCGGCGTCGCGGTGGTCCGGGCCTCCGGCAAGGCCAAGCTGCCCGGTTTCAGGCGGCGTAAACCGGCCCCTGTGCCGGCGCGTGCCGCCACTGGCCCCACCAGCACCGAGTACGACGCCGATGGGGACGACGCCGACTCGGGTGACACCATCGTGATCGCAAACGTGTCGGCCGAGGAAGCCGCACCCGAGAACTCGGCTGAGATTTCTGCCGTCGCGGAGGACACCGACAGCAAAACCGAGTCGGCCGACGATACGGCCGCCATCGGTCCGGAAGCATCGGAGGCCAAGACACCGGAGTCGGAGAAGCCCAAGGCAGCCGACCCCGAGGAACCCAAGGCGGCGACCAAGCAGACCCGGTTGCGGCGCCGCCGGAAGTCCAGCGACGACGATCTCGATTTCTCCGACCTGCGCGATCCGGACTGACCCCGATGCTCGCCGTCCGCTACACCGGCTACGGGATGGCTCCCGAACTCGTGGAGATGCCCTCTCCGGTCTGCCCGGATGACGGTGTGCTGCTCGATGTGCTGGCCACCGGTGTCTGTCGTTCCGACTGGCATGCCTGGCGCGGTCACGACCCGGTGTCGCTGCCACACGTACCGGGTCACGAGATCGCCGGCATCATCAGTCAGGTCGGCCGGAGAGTCCGTGAGTTCGCCGTCGGCGACCTGGTCACCACACCGTTCGTCAACGGGTGCGGTTCGTGCGAGTTCTGCGGCGGCGGCAACGCGCAGGTGTGCCCGCAACAGACTCAGCCCGGTTTCACCCATCACGGTTCCTTTGCCGAACAGGTCGCGTTGTATGCCGCCGACACCAATCTCGTCCGGCTTCCCGAGGGTATGGACCCGATCGTGGCCGCATCCCTCGGTTGCCGGTTCGCCACGGCCTATCGCGCAGTGACCGCCCGTGGCCGGGTGCGCACCGGCGATCGGGTTGCCGTCTTCGGCTGTGGCGGTGTCGGGCTCTCCGCCATCCAGATCGCCATCGCGCTGGGCGCTCGGGTGTTCGCCGTGGACGTGTCCGAGCTGGCCCGGCAGCGGGCCACGGACCTGGGAGCCGTCGCCGTGACTCCCGACGATGCGGTGGAGCGGATCACCGAACTGACCGGCGGTGGCGTACAGGTCGCGATCGACGCCCTCGGCTCCACCTCGACCGAGTTGGCTGCGGTACGCAGCCTGCGCCGCCGCGGCCGCTACATCCAGGTCGGTCTGATGCTCGGGCCGGACGCCCGCGCCCCGTTGCCCTGGGACCTCGTCGTGGCGTACGAGCTGGAGGTCTACGGCTCTCACGGGATGGCCGCCTGTGACTATCCGGCCATGCTGTCGATGGTCTCCGCCGGTGTCCTGCGCCCCGCCGAACTGGTCGGCCGGGTGATCTCCCTCACCGAAGCCCCCGCCGCCCTGATGGCCATGGACTCCCCTGCCGCTTCCACCGCGGGCATGACGGTCATCGATCTCACCCGCCACTGACGCTCCTCCGTGCCACCCGGATCACAGTCGTGCCGTCGTCGCCTGGTTCGAGCTTCGCGATCTTGAGGCGTCGTTCTCAGTCGCCTCTACGATGTCCACCGCGGCCGTCAAATAAAAGAAACCTGAGAAAAGGCGACAACGGACGGCCGACGGTGGCGCATTACCGGATCATCGCTACCGACATCAGTATGGGTGATGATATACCGTTGGTTGCCGCACATTCAGCCATTGCCTGCCCCAGCCATGCGATCGCATCAGGTTCCCACGCCACCAGCTCGCCTCTGAGCGCTGCGGTCTCAGTTGCGGGGCCATCCCAGAACGAATCGTCGAACGGGGGGACAGTATCGAAGGTGCTTTGCACAGCTCGGACTGGCTGGCGCAGGACGGTTTGCTCTAGCTCGATAAAGTCCGACACGGCGTCACTGAGGGAACCATTGGCAGCCGATTTTCCGGCCGCCAATCGCATTTCCACATTTACAAGATTTCGCGGATCTAGGGTTTCGAACCAGTGGATGTTGCGTGCGGCAACCGCACCCCCGCGCGGAACGGCGAGCCGCTGAACCGGGAGCAGCAATAGAACCTTCTTCAAATCGAATGGTTCGAGCCGATCGCACACGTCGATGCTGCATTGCAAGAACGCCTGGATTGGGAGCGGCCGTCGCCTGGAAACCGGATTCGCCTCAACTTGGAACCAGGCCAGCGGATCAGATGGCGTGAACTCGCCTTCGGCGGCCCTGCCGCCAGCGTCGTTCATTCCCCAGAGTCTAGGCCCGTCGTCGTCATCTAGCCAACCCATTGCGTCCGAATGAGACACGAACATTGAGAAATGATCTTGATCTGAATCGACTCCATCTGCCTCCGGCGGAAGCGGTGCCTCAACACCATAGAGTGCCAAGAACATCGTTCCGGGGGTGTCGCAGAACTCTTCAGGCCCGGGGTCGGCTGTTCCGTCGAGAGTGGCGAGATTGTTTGCGCACATGGTATGACAGTATGTCACTGGGTTCTCCTTCGAGCCGAATCCATACTTCGGATCGAATATGCCCCCACGATGGAACCAATTGGAGATTTCATTGCTTCCTTTCCGAGCCCAACCTGTGATCGAACCGTGACCTCGACGCTTGCCGTGCACTGACACACTCGGCACATGCTTCGTCCATGGACGATCCGGCTTGGGACCGTGATCGCCATTGCATCGGTAACCTCGACTTCCGCCTCCAGATCACCTTCGTTCTCTGCGGCGGACGAAGACGCAATCGACATAGTCACCAGGGAGTACTACCGCGCCCTGGTGTCGTACGACTGCGACTCGCTGCGCAAGGTCTCGACTGACGGCGACGCCGCGTGTCGACAGATCACACCCGAGACTGAACGCACACCTATGCCAGTACCGGTCGACTTCGGCAAGATCACCACCAGGAAAGGCCAGATCGTACAGGCCCTGAGCGTCGCCGACTCTCCATGCAGCTTCGTAGTCCAAGAACACGACGGAAAGTGGCTCGCCAAGACCCCACCCGGCCTCAATTGTCGAAACGTCGAAGATTGACAGCACCCTGTCATATCTCTATGGTTGACAGCATCCTGTCAATCACAAGGAGTTCAGCCATGACACAGACCGTGGTCTTCTATGCAACGAACACGATGGCCGATTGGGAGTACGGCTATCTGCTGGCCGGGCTCGCCATGGCCGAGGAGCAGGCGCCGGGGCGGTTTCGGGTGCTGGTGGTCAGCGATGACGGCGGGCCGGTGACCAGCATGGGCGGACTGAGAGTGACGCCGGAGGCCGGTCTCGCCACCGTCGATCCGACCGAGATCGCCGCACTGACCCTGCCCGGCGCCGGGAACTGGGAGGACGGCCACGACCAGGTTCTCGACCTCGCTCGCCAGCTACGTGCGGACGGTCGTGTGGTGGCCGGGATCTGCGGGGCGACGTACGCCCTGGCCAGGGCTGGATTGCTGAACGATCGGAAGCACACCAGCAATGCGGCGGAGTTCGTGGCGACGGCACCCGGCTACACCGGCGCCGAGCACTACCACGATGCCCGAACGGTCAACGACGGCGGCCTGATCACCGCGCCGGCGACCGCTCCGGTCGACTTCGCCAAGACAGTCTTCGAGGCACTCGAGGTGTTCCCCCAGCCGGTGGTCAACGCGTGGTACGGGCTCTACACCACCGGCGAGCGGCGCTACTACGACGCCTTGGTCGGCGCATGAGTCTTCGTGCTCCGGATTCGGGCCGGACGCCGGCTGGTGACGCCTTGACCGACATGGTGCTGCCGGTCTTCGAACTGAACGGGGAGTTCCTGGCCGCGGCCAAGGACATCAGCGAGCCGGTCGGTCTCACCCCGGCCTGGTGGCAGGTGCTGGGGGCGACGTTGGACGAGGCCCTGCCGGTCGCCGAGATCGCCCGCCGGGTCGGCCTCGGTCTGGCGCGCCAGAGTGTGCAGCGCACTGCCGACGTCCTGGTCGACAAGGGCTGGGCGGTTTACCGGGACAACCCGCAGCACCGCCGGGCCAAGCTGCTGGAACCGACGCCTGCCGGACGCGAGACCCTGCTGCGACTGCGTACGGCGCAGCATGCCTGGGCCAACGCGGTGGGCGAGACGGTCGATGCCGCCGAACTCCAGCAAACTCAGGCGACGATGCGAAAGATCATCGACGCCTCCCGCCAGGCACGCGCCGAACTGCTCTCCCACCGGCCGACCTGACGTCGCTCAGCGAAAGGTGCGTGGATGTTGTTTCGCGTGCCATGAAACGACATCTGCGCACCTTTCGGGGGCCGTGTTCCCGCCGTTCTCCCACGCCCCGACTTCGCGGTGGATGCAGCCACCGCGAAGTCGGCAAGGTTCGGCTCGCTCGGCTCAGCTGAGCGGCTTGAGTAGCGGGAACAGGATGGTCTCTCTGATGCCGGCGTTGGTGAACAGCATCACCAGCCGGTCGAGGCCCATGCCGAGCCCGCCCATCGGCGGCGCGCCGAACTCCAAGGCGGCCAGGAAGTCCTCGTCGAGCTGCATGGCCTCCGGGTCGCCGGCCGCGGCAGCCAACGACTGCGCAGTCAGCCGGTCCCGCTGGATCACCGGGTCGATCAGCTCGGAGAAGCCGGTGCCGATCTCCTCGCCGCCGATGATCAGGTCCCATGCCTCGATCAGGTTCGGGTCGCTGCGGTGCGGCCGGGCCAACGGCTGCGCGGACGGCGGATAGTCGTAGACGAACGTCGGCTGGATCAGGTCCGGCTCGACCAGTTCGCTGAACAGCTCCATCACCAGCTTCTCGGCGCCCCATGCGGGGTCGACCTCCAGTTCGTGCCGCTTCGCGAGCTCCTTCAGCCTCTCCAGCGGGGTCGACGGGGTGACCTCCTCGCCGATCTTCGCCGAGAGCCCCGGATAGACCGGCAGCCAGGTCCACTCACCGTCGAGATCGATCTCACCGTGCGGAGTCGAGATCCGTCGTGAACCGAGTACGTCGGCGACATCGACGATGATCTGCTGGATCAACGCCGCGATGGTCCGCTGATCGCCCCACGCTTGATAGACCTCGAGCATCGTGAACTCGGGGCTGTGGGTCGAGTCGATGCCCTCGTTGCGGAAGATCCGGCCGAGTTCGTAGACCCGTTCCACACCGCCGACGACGGCGCGCTTCAAGAACAACTCCAGCGCGATCCGCAGCGTCATGGCAGTGTCGAACGCATTCAGATGGGTGTGGAACGGACGCGCCTGCGCCCCACCGTGCACCAGCTGCAGCACCGGGGTCTCGATCTCGACGTAGTCGTCGCGGTGCAGGGTCTCCCGGATCGAACGGGTGATCGCGGCCCGGGTCCGGACCAGGTCCCGAGCTGCCTCGCGCACCACCAGATCGGCATAGCGCTGGCGTACCCGGGTCTCGTCGGACAACTCGTTGTGCAGGGTCGGCAACGGCCGCAACGCCTTCGACGCCAGCACCCACGACGATGCCAGCACCGACAGCTCGCCCCGGCGCGAAGAGATCACCCGGCCGGTCACCGACACGAAGTCACCGAGATCGACCTGGGCCTTCCAGTCCGCGAGCGACTCGGCGCCGACCTCGGCCAGCGACAGCATCACCTGCAGGCGGGTGCCGGAGTCCGTCAGCGACAGGCCCTCCTGGATGGTGGCGAAGCAGAGCTTGCCGGTGTTGCGGATGAACACGACCCGGCCGGCCACCGACACCACGTCGGAGGTCTCCTCGCCGGTCTCCAGGTGCGCCCATTGCGCCCGGATGTCACGCAGGGCGTGCGTGCGGGGCACCGAAACCGGGTACGCCTCCCGCCCGGCAGCCAGCAGACCTGCGCGCTTCGCCTGACGTACCCGGATCTGCTCGGGGACATCGGCTTCGGTGGCAGCGGCAAGGGACTGATTGGGCACCGGCCAAGGGTAGTGGACACCGCGATGGACATCGGCGGGCCTTTACGCTGAGGTAACAAAAGGACCAGTACTCTCAGCCTCATGGAGGACGTCCTCGCGAAGTATCAACCCGGCGTTGCCTTCGACGAGATGATCGATCCGGACGGAGCGGTCCGACCGGCCTATTCGACCGTGTACGAGACGCTCCGCCGGTCCAGCACCGACGAGTTGCGGTCGATCGCCGAATCGCTGGCCAACAACTACACCCAGGCCGGCGTCACCTTCGACGTCGGAGGGGTCGAGCGGCCTTTCCCGCTGGATGTCGTGCCGCGGGTCATCCCCGCCGACGACTGGGAGATCATCGCCTCCGGCGTCGCCCAGCGGATCCGGGCCCTGGAGGCGTTCCTGGCCGATGTCTACGCCGAAGGGCGGGTGATGACCGACGGTGTGATCCCGCGGCAACTGATCACCTCCTCCAATCACTACCACCGCGCGGTCTGGGGCATCCAGCCACCCAATGGGGTACGGGTGCATGTCGGCGGCATCGACCTGATCCGCACCCCGGAGGGCGATGTCCGGGTGCTCGAGGACAACGTGCGGGTGCCCAGCGGTGTCTCGTACGTGATGACCAACCGCAGCGCCATGGTGACCGCGATGCCGGACGCGTTCGGCACCCAACGGATCCGGCCCGTGGCCGGCTATCCGCAGCGGCTACTGGCCGCGTTGCGCAAGGCCGCGCCGTACGGGATCGACGACCCGACCGTCGTCGTGCTCACCCCGGGCGTCTACAACTCCGCCTACTTCGAACACACCCTGCTGGCGCGCACGATGGGCGTCGAGCTGGTCGAAGGTCGCGACCTGGAATGCCACCGGGGTCGCGTCTACATGCGGACCACCGCGGGGCTGCAACGAGTCGACGTCATCTACCGGCGCATCGACGACGACTTCATCGACCCGGTCCACTTCCGGCCCGACTCGATGCTGGGCGTCACCGGCCTGCTGAACGCGGTCCGCAGCGGTGGCGTCACACTCGCCAATGCGATCGGCAACGGCGTTGCCGACGACAAGCTGATCTACACCTACGTACCGGATCTGATCCGCTACTACCTCAGCGAAGAGCCGATCATCCGCAATGTCGACACCTGGCGGCTGGAGGAGGACGCGGCCCGCGAAGAGGTGATGGACCGGCTGGACGAGTTGGTCGTCAAACCGGTCGACGGCTCCGGCGGCAAGGGAATCGTGATCGGCCCGCACGCCACCACCGAGGAACTGGACGCCCTGCGCCGCCGGGTGAACGACGACCCACGCGGCTGGATCGCACAGCCGCTGGTCCAGCTGTCCACGGTGCCAACCCTGATCGGATCGGGTCTGGAACCCCGGCACGTGGATCTGCGGCCCTTTGCGGTCAACAGTGGGGACGACATCTGGGTGCTGCCCGGTGGTCTGACCCGGGTCGCGCTGCCCAAGGGCGAGCTGGTGGTCAACAGCAGCCAGGGCGGTGGCAGCAAGGACACCTGGGTGCTGAGTCAGCCGCTGCGGCCGAATCTCCCCGAGGTCATCGATGACGAGCGTGAAACCGAGGTGGACACCACCCCGGCGCTGGCTCCCCCGCACCAGCATGCGCCGGCCGAGCCACCGGGCAAAGAACCGTCGCTTCGCCAGCAGATCGAGCAACAACAGCAATCCGGGTGGCCCGGAGAATCCGACCGGGTCCGGCAGGGGGAACACTCATGCTGAGCCGGATCGCCGAATCGCTGTTCTGGATCGGCCGCTACGTGGAGCGCGCCGACCACACCGCACGGATGGTGCAGACCCAGCTGCGGGTGATCGCCGAGGACACGACCCGCGACGAGGCCGAGATGTGCCGCAACCTGCTCGCGCTGATGAGCATCAGCATCGCCCCCGACCAGCCACAACCCACCGCGGCCGACCTGCTGCGACTGCTGTGCTGGGACCCTGGCGAGCCGAGCTCGATCTTCTCCTCGTGGGACGCCGCTCGCGACAATGCACGGCGGGCGCGAGAGGTCATTCCGCTCGAGGTATGGGAGTCCATCAACACCACGTGGCAGAAGCTGCCGGCCCGCCGGTTCAACGTCGTCAAGGCGTACTCGTTCCTCGACTGGGCCCGTGACCGGAGCGCATTGGTTCAGGGCCTGGCCCGCAGCACCATGGTCCGCGACGACGGCTGGCAGTTCTTCCTCCTCGGCCGCTGCCTGGAACAGATCGACATGACCTCCCGGATGGTGGCCTCGGCCTCGCCGACCACCGGCAGTGCCAACTGGCCGTCGGTACTGCGCGGCTTGGGCGGCTACGACGCCTTCCTACGGACGTACAAGGGGCTCTACAGCGATCTCGAGGCAGCGGAGTTCCTCCTGGTGGATGCGCGATTCCCCCGGTCGGTGATGCATGGTCTGGTCGCCGCTCAGCAGTGTCTGACCAAGGTGACCGTCGCCAATCCGTCCCGCAGTGAGAAGTCCGGAGAGGCGGCTCGGCTGCTGGGCCGGCTGCGCGCCCGGCTGGAATACACCCCGATCCAGGAGATCCTGAGCGACTTGGACGACGAGATGAACGGGGTCCAAGGGGTCAGTGCGGCGGTTGCCGACGTGGTCGACACGACCTTCTTCGCCGCCGCGGACCAGACCGACTGGATTCGGGAGGGGACCCGCTGATGCGCCTCAACATCGTGCACACGACCGGCTTCCGGTACGCCTCCCCGGTCCGCGCCTCCTACAACGAGGCGAGGATGACGCCGACCGTCAACGAGTCCCAGACCGTGTGGAGTAGTCGGCTGAGCATCGAGCCGGCCGCCTGGAACATCACCTACACCGACTACTGGGGCACCGCGGTGACGACCTTCGAGGTACACGAGCGGCATTCCCGCCTGACCGTGCGATCGCAGTCCGTGGTCGAGACTCGCTCGGTGGGTCTGCCGTGGGACACCGAGCGTCGAGTGCCGGCCAGTGATCTCGGCTGGGCCGCCTTGCGGGACCGGGCGGTGACCGACTCGATGTCGGAGCTGCTGATCATGAACGACCGCACCGAACCACCCCAGGAGTTGCACGAACTCGCCCAGCAGGCCGCTGCCGGACAGGCCCCTCGCCTCGCCGGGCTGGAGGTGTGCCGGCTGGTCTCGGACCGGATCAGCTATCAGCGCGGCTCCACCGAGGTGACCAGCACCGCGCGTGACGTCTGGCAGCGCGGTGCCGGTGTCTGCCAGGACTACAGCCATGTCGCCCTCAGTGCGCTTCGTTCGGTCGGCCTGCCGGCCCGGTATGTGTCCGGTTATCTGTTCCCGGTCGACGGTGCCGCACCAGGCACCACCGTCGAGGGCGAGTCCCACTCCTGGGTCGAGTGGTGGTGCGGAAGCTGGGTGGGCTACGACCCGACGCACAGCCAACGGGTGTCGGACCGCTACGTCCGGGTCGGTCACGGCCGCGACTACGGCGATGTCGCGCCGTTGCGCGGCACCTATTCCGGCGGTGCGTCGGAGATGTTCGTCACCGTGGAGATGACCCAGCTGGGCTGACCTGGCCTTGGACCTCGCGGCACTGACGATGAGTATCTTGCTCCCATGAGCAACTACGGCCAGCAGCCGCCGAACCCGTACCAGCAGAATCCTTACGGTCAGCAGCCTGGCCCCTACCAGCAGGGTCAGCAGCCCCAGGGGCCGTACGGTCAGCCGGTGCAGTACGGCCAACGGCCGCAGTACGGTCAGCCCCAGTACGGGCAGCAGCCACCGGCCAATCCATATCAGCAGCCCAACCCGTACGCCGACGCGCGCCAGCCCCAACAGTCGGCGCAGCTCGCAGCTCCTGGCCAGCAGCCGGGCACCCAGCAGGGGCCGTGGGTTGCGCAGACTCCGTCGCGGCCGACGGTGGTGCCGCGCGCGATCCCGGTGGTCACCCTGGAGTCACTGCCCGGCCGCGAAATCACCGAGATCATCGGTGACGTGGTCGGCGTGATCGCCCGCAGCCGTGACCTGCCGCCGGAACTCCGCGCCGGCGGGATGGAAGCCGGGTACGTCAGCATGCTCACCCGTTCCCGACAGGAGGCGGTCGCCCGGGCCGTGGAGATGGCCGAGTCCGCCGGCGCCGATGCGATCGTCGGCCTGCGCTTCGACTGCAGCGAGATCACCCAGAACCTGAGCGAGGTCGTCGCGTACGGCACCGCGGTGAAGCTGGCGCCCCAGTCGGGCGGCAGTCAGACCAACGCAAGGCAGACGACGAGCGCAGCCTCCGCATCCGACTCCGAGCCGACCATATCCACGCCTCGTCCGGAGTGATCGTCGCGCGGCGAGCCGAACGTGATCAGTCGTAGCTCGTGGGCGCGTCAATGACGTCCAACAGGTCACGCGCGACCCAGTAGACGCGTCCGCCGCGACCACTGGTACCGATTTCATCGAGCCAGCCCCGTCTGGCGGCGTCCTTGATGAGGTTGCGCGATCCTTGGCCGGTAAGACCCACCGCCTTCTCAACCCGGGCGACAGTGAGGAATGGATTGGCAAAGAGCAGCCCGACCAGCGCTGACAGATTCGACCGGGTGGTCGCGGCTTCGGCTAGATAGCGCTCGCGCAGGGTGACCAACTTCTCGGATCGCATGACTGCGTCCTCAGCTGACTTCTGCACCGCAGTGAGGAAGAACTGAAGCCATTCCTGCATCTCGCCGTTCTCACGAACCCGCTGAAGACGGTCGTAATACTCCGCTCGGTGCGACTCCAGGTAGCCGGACATGTAGAGCAGCGGGGTCGTCAGTCTGCCTTCCTCCATCAGCATCAGGTTGATGAGGAGCCGTCCGATGCGCCCGTTGCCGTCCAAGAAGGGGTGAATCGTCTCGAACTGATAGTGCATCAGCCCACACCGGATCAAGGTAGGAGACTCGTCTGGCATGTTGACGAAGTCCTCCCAGTCACCGATCGCGTCCGGAAGATCACCAGGCAGCGGCGGTACGAAGGCAGCGGTCTCGGGGCTATCCGTCGGGGAGCCGACCCAGACCGGAGTCCGCCGGAACTCCCCAGGAAGCTTCTCCTGGCCGCGGACGCCCGACAGTAACGTCCAGTGCAGCTGCAGAATCAGCCGTTGAGTGATTGGCAGACGGCGTACGAGTTCGTAGCCCTGCCGGGTAGCGGCGAGGTAGCGCTCGACTTCGGCAACGTCCTCGGAGGACGTGGGCAGACCGCTCGCCTCCGACTGGAGGACCTCCGAGACCGAGGTCTGAGTCCCTTCGATCCGCGAGCTCGCGACCGCCTCTTGCATCAGGTACGGCCCGATCAGAAGCTCGGGGTCCTTGATCAGGGTGCCGACCCCCTGAAGACGGCCCAGCGCGGAATCGGCTGCGGAGAGCGCCTTGATCGTCGGTGCGGTCAGTGGCAAGTCACGAGGGACGGGTGCAGGCTTGAAGTACCAGAAGGCCCACTTGTTGCCCGGTTCTCGTCTCGCTTCCCCAAACTGCGGCGCAGTGAAGCGAGTTGGATCCACATCGGCGACAATACCAACTAAACTGGCATTTAACTTGGGAGTTCTGACTGACGCTGCAACCAAGCTTGGAGCGTGGAGCCCAAATACCAAGTGAAACGGCCAGTTTGTTGGGAGTTCGCCGGCTCGAGCCAAGCAGACTTGGAGCGTGGCCCGCTGCGGATCCGGACCCCGTTGGACGCTCACTTGACCCGCTGAGTGACAATGGCGCATGGCCACCGACAACACATCCCCTGAGACTGCGGCGACGGAGGACGAGACCAAGCGGAAGTTCCGGGAGGCTTTGGAGGCGAAGAAGGGTCGCAAGGGCGAGGACCATCTCGATGCCGGGAAGTCTTCGGCACACCCACACGGCCCGGTGGATGCGAAGCGCGTCTTCCGCCGCAAGAGCGGATAGCCCGCCCGAAAGTCAGTAGCCCGAGAGTCGGTCGGCGGGACGGATCGCGATGGTGCCGTTGCCGTTGGTGTGGAAGGTGACATCGCCGAGGTTGCGGACGATGCCGTCGGCCACCAGGTCCTTCTCGTCGGTCGTTGTGATCACCGCGAGTCGATAGCAGCCGGCCGCCTCGGCAGCGATCAGCCCCGCCGGAGCATCCTCGACGACCAGGCAACGCTCGGGTGCGACGCCCAGTCGCTCAGCTGCCAGCAGGAAGGGGTCCGGCGCCGGCTTGCCGTGCTCGACCTGATCAGCGGTCACCAACACCGACGGCGGAGTCAGCTGAGCGGCTGCGATCCTGGCCCTGGCCAGCGCCGACGTACAGGATGTGGCGATCGCACTGCGAGCCGACGCCAATGCCTCCAGCGCCTCCAGCGCCCCGGGCAGGACGACGATGTCGTGCACGTCGTCGATCTCCAGCGCATTGATCCGATCGATCGCGGACTGATGCTGATGCTCCGGCAACAGCTTGCGGACCACGCCTGCCGAGGGCATCCCGTGCTGCCCGGCGAGTTGCTCCGCGGTCACGCCATGCTCGATCGCCCAGGTCGTCCACGCCCGGACCACCGCCGGTGTGGAGTCGATCAACGTACCGTCCATATCGAAGATGACGGCATCGAAATCGAGTTCCGCCAACCTACCCAGGCCCACTGTGCTCACTTCTCTTTCCGATCCGGGTCCTGACCAACCCGGCCACGCTGGCCAGGGTATCGGAGTTGTCAGACTCCGTGGTCGCCCGAACGACCGTACGCTCTGACAATTCACTTGATGAGTGAGCACTCACTCACTAGTGTTCGTCGATGTGGCACGAGCAACACCTCTTCCGCCGGACGAGCGGCGGGCAGCGATCCTGGCAGCGACGGAACCTTTGGTCATCCAGTACGGACGAGATGTCAGCACCCGGCAGATCGCCGAGGCGGCCGGCATCGCGGAAGGAACCATCTTCCGCGTCTTCCCGAACAAGGACGCCGTCATCGACGCCGTCATCAAGGACGCGTTCGAAACCGAGTCGACGATCACCGCGCTCCTCCGGATCGACCCGAATCTCGACCTCGAGGACCGGCTCGAGCAGGCCGTCGAGGTCCTCGAAGCCCGGGTACGCCGGGTCGTCGCGATGTTCGGTGCACTTCGTCGCACTCCGATGCCACCGCCTTCGAGCGACGAGCACGCCGGGCACGAGCGGCGCGGGCGCGAGGACAACGCCAAGCTCGCCATGGCTCTGGCCATGGTGATCGGATCCGACGCCGGCCGCTTCCGACTGCCCGTCGAGCACGTCACAGACCTGCTTCGTGGTCTCGTCTTCACCGTCACCCACCCCGCGATCGGCGCGACGTTCTCCAGCGAGCCCCGCGTCATCGTCGACATCCTGCTCCACGGCACCCTGACCCCCACCACCCAGGAGTCCCGCCCATGTTGATGCGTCTGCTGAGGCAGTACCTCAAGCCCTACCGCTCGATGATCATCGGCACCATCGTGCTGGCCACCCTCGGCACCATGGGCGCGCTCTATCTGCCGAGCCTGAATGCCGCGATCATCGACGAAGGTGTTGCCAAGGGTGACACGGACTTCATCTGGCGTACCGGCATGATCATGCTCGCCGTCAGCGCCATCCAGATCGTGTGCTCGATCGGCTCGGTCTACTTCGGCGCGAAGACCGCCATGGCTTTCGGCCGAGACCTGCGCAGCGCGATCTTCGATCGGGTGCTGACCTTCTCCGCCCGAGAGCTCAACCACTTCGGCGCCCCGTCGCTGATCACCCGCAACACCAACGATGTCCAGCAGGTGCAGATGCTGGTGGTGATGTCGGCGACCGTGCTGCTCTCGGCGCCGATCACCATGGTCGGCGGCATCTTCATGGCCCTGCAGGAGGACGTCGGCCTCTCCTGGCTGGTCGTGGTCGCCGTCCCGGTGCTGGCCGGCTCGATCTGGCTGGTGATCCGCAGGCTGCCGCCGCTGTTCCGCACGATGCAGACCCGGATCGACGCCGTGAACCGGATCCTGCGCGAGCAGATCACCGGTATCCGGGTGGTCCGCGCATTCGTACGCGAGCCCTACGAGAACGCTCGGTTCGAGAAAGCCAGCGCGGAGCTGACCGAGAGCCAGACCCTGGTCGGCCAGCGCTTCGCGATGATGTTCCCGATCGTGATGCTGGTGCTGAATGTCAGCAGCGTCGCGGTGCTCTGGTTCGGCGCCCATCGGGTCGACACCGGCAGCATGCAGGTCGGCTCGCTGACCGCCTTCCTCACCTACCTGATCCAGATCTTGATGTCGGTGATGATGGCGACCTTCTTGATGATGCTGCTGCCGCGGGCGATCGTGTGCGCGGAGCGGATCGGCGAAGTGCTCGACACCGAGTCCTCGGTGAAGACCGCGGACAACCCGGTCACCCAGCTCAGCCAGGCATCGCTGGTCGAGCTGGACCATGCCGAGTTCACCTATCCCGGTGCGGACTTCCCTGTGCTGCGGGACCTCACCTTCACCGCCCAGGCCGGACAGACCACCGCCGTCGTCGGGTCCACCGGTGCCGGCAAGACCACCCTGATTTCGCTGCTGCCCCGGTTGTTCGACGCGACTGGCGGCACCGTACGGGTCGATGGCACCGATGTCCGCGAAATCGAGCCGGAGCTGCTGTGGAGCCGGATCGGCCTGATCCCGCAGAAGCCGTTCCTGTTCACCGGCACGGTCGCATCCAACCTGCGCTATGGCAACCCGGACGCCACCGACGAGGAGTTGTGGCACGCGCTGCGGATCGCCCAGGCCGAGGACTTCGTCAAGGCGATGCCCGAGCAGCTCGAGGCACCGATTTCCCAGGGCGGCACCAATGTCTCCGGTGGGCAACGACAGCGACTCTCGATCGCGAGAACCCTGGTGAAACGACCGGAGATCTACGTGTTCGACGACTCGTTCTCCGCTCTCGATGTCGCGACCGACGCGAGACTGCGGGCCGCGCTGCGTACCGAGACCACCGATGCCTGCGTGATCATCGTCGCGCAGCGCGTGGCCACCATCCGCGATGCCGACAAGATCCTCGTCCTCGACGATGGCGAGCTGATCGGCAGCGGCACCCACGACGAACTGTTGATCAGTTGTCCCACCTATGCGGAGATCGTCGACTCCCAGCTGAGCGCGGCGGAGGCGGCAGCATGAGCGAGCAGAACCAGAACGACGGCGCGCAGCAGCCCGGCGGCGCGCCAATCCGGGCCGAAGCGGCGACCGAGGAAGCCCCGTTGACCAGGGCGCCGAAGCGGCCCAAGTACGCGCCCCCGTCCGGACCTCGCCCGCCAGGCTCGGCGATAGCGGTGGAGAAGTCGCTGAACTTCGGGCCGTCGCTGAAGCGACTCCTCGGGCATCTGGCGCCGGAACGACTGGTGATCAGCTTCTGCATCCTGCTGGCTGTGACCGGCATCGTGCTCAGCGTGGTCGGACCCAAGATCCTGGGCTGGGCGACCGACGTGATCTTCACCGGCGTGATCGGCAAGCAGCTGCCTGCCGGCGCGACGAAGGACCAGGTGATCGAGAGCCTGCGGGCGCAAGGGCAGGACACATTCGCCGACATGGTGCAGCGGCTGCCGGTCGTCCCCGGGTCGGGCATCGACTTCGGCCACCTCGGCGAGATCTTGCTGCTCGCCCTCGGGCTGTATGTGGTCAGTTCGATCCTGCTGTGGTGGCAGGGATATCTGCTCAATGCCGCGGTGCAGCGGTCGATCTATCGGATGCGTAACGAGGTGCAGGGCAAGATCAACCGGCTGCCACTGTCCTACTTCGACCGGTCGCCGCGTGGCGAACTGCTGAGCCGGGTGACCAACGACATCGACAACATCGCCCAGGCACTGCAGCAGACGTTGTCGCAGCTGCTGACCTCACTGCTGACGGTGATCGGGGTGGTGGTGATGATGTTCGTGGTCTCGCCGTTGCTGGCGCTGATCGCACTGGTCACCATCCCGGTGTCGGTGTTCGTCACCGGATTCATCGGCAAGCGCGCGCAGAAGCAGTTCGTGGCTCAGTGGCGTACCACCGGTGAGCTGAACGGCCACGTCGAGGAGGCGTTCACCGGCCAGTCTCTGGTGAAGGTGTTCGGTCGCCGCAAGGAGGTCGAGCAGGTCTTCGCAGAGCGCAACTACGGCATGTACGAATCCTCGTTCAAGGCGCAGTTCATCTCCGGGATGATCATGCCGACGATGATGTTCATCGGGAACCTGAACTACGTCGCCATCGCCGTCGTCGGCGGACTGCGGGTCGCGACCGGGACGATGAACCTCGGCGATGTGCAGGCGTTCATCCAGTACACCCGGATGTTCACCCAGCCGCTCACCCAGGTCGCGTCGATGGCGAATCTGCTGCAGTCCGGGGTTGCCTCCGCGGAGCGGGTCTTCGAGGTGCTGGACGCGCCGGAATCAGTGCCGGATGCCTCCGGTGCGCTCAATCCGGTGCGAGGCGAGGTCGACTTCGAGCGCGTGACCTTCTCCTACACCCCGAACAAGCCGCTGATCGGCGATCTGAACCTGCACGTCCGGCCCGGTCAGACGGTGGCGATCGTCGGCCCGACCGGTGCCGGCAAGACCACTCTGGTGAACCTGATCATGCGGTTCTACGAACTGAACCAGGGCCGGATCCTGCTGGACGGCGTCGACATCGCCTCGGTGCCCCGGGCGGCGCTGCGCAGCCAGGTCGGCATGGTGCTGCAGGACACCTGGCTGTTCCACGGGACGATCCGGGACAACATCGCGTACGGCCGGCCGGATGCTTCGGCTGAAGAAATCATGGCCGCGGCTGAGGCCACCTATGTCGACCGGTTCGTGCACTCGCTGCCGGACGGCTACGACACCGTGATCGACGAGGAGGGCAGCAACATCAGCGCTGGTGAGAAGCAGTTGATCACCATCGCCCGCGCCTTCCTCGCCGATCCCGCGCTGCTGATCCTGGACGAGGCGACCAGCTCGGTCGACACCCGTACGGAGGTGCTGGTCCAGCACGCGATGGCCGCCCTGCGCAGCGATCGGACCAGCTTCGTGATCGCCCATCGGCTCTCCACCATCCGCGATGCCGACGTCATCCTGGTGATGGAGAACGGCTCGATCATCGAGCAGGGCTCGCATCTGGAGCTGCTGGAAGCCAAGGGGGCGTACTGGACGCTCTACAACGCACAGTTCGCCGGGGCGATCTCGGAGGAGGAGTCGGCGGAACCGGCAGGGGCTGCTGCTGGCCCCCGGTGACCCCGTAGCTGGCATAGAGGATGGACCCACCCGGATTGGTCGGCGCCGTGTGGTTCAGGTTCGGGGCTACAGGTCAGCCCGCGCGAACTTCTCCCAGCTTCCAATCCAGTCGCGATTGCAGTTCATGGGTCCCTCACCGTTCTCGCTGCTGACATACTTCGCATTGTTCCCCCTCAGCGAGAAGGTCCAATCGTCATTGTTAATCCATTCGAATGTTTCCCATGCACCAATCTCGGTTCGGTTGCAGTTCATGGGGTTAAGGCCATTCTCGGAGCACAAGTACTTTTCCATGCACTGGAAGGCGACCCTCCCATCCGCCAAGTCTATTATGGTAAATATCTCCCACACGTCCCGGACATCACGGTCGCACCTGACCGGCGCGAGGCCATTCTCGCCACATACGAACTTCCCGTTGTTTCCCAGAATTCCGAAACTCAGTTCATCATTGCTCACAACACATGGTGACGTACTGATACTCATCTGCGGTCTCCTCAATGCGTGGGAACGTCTGGTGTGAATGAGTGATATGCCTGCCGAACGTCCCCCGAGTGCCGACCGAGGTCACCTTAGCAAAGGCGATGCGTACGCCGGGGCCCTGGGTGTCGGGTGCCGCGGCTGACGACACCAGGTCAGCCCGCGGCGGCGAGCGAAAGTGATCTCGTCGATGATCCGCGGCCAGAGCGGACGGGGCAGATCGTGGCCCATCCCTGGGTAGGTGACGAGCCGGGCACCGGGGATCGCCGTGCAGTGGCCTCGCCGCCGGGCAGCTGGACCAGCCGTTCATCCTCGCCGTGCAGGACCAGCGTCGGCGCCACAATCCGGCGCAGGTGCTCAGTGCGGTCACCGGAGGCTTGGATGGCGGCGAACTGACGGGTGACCCCGGCCCGAGATCAACACCAGCGTCGGGTCGTCGTCCACGCCGAACATCTCGTACACGATCTCGATCTCGCCACAGTTGGCAACCTGAACCGGCTGCTCACTGACCATGGTCAGACCGTACCGAAGGTCCTGGTCCGTCTGTCGCTGGCCGGTGGGCAAGCCAGAATGCCGCCACGCCGGCAGTCAAATAAGCCGCCGTATCGATGTTGATTGCAATCGGACCCCACCGCTCGCCGGCTGCACCAGCGAGCACAATCCCTGCCAGCTGGGCCAGGCTCAGTGTTCCCGATGCCAGCGAGTAGACGCGTCCGCGGAGCTCTGGCGGGGCATAGATCTGCAGGGCGTAACCCTGCGCCGCACCGACAACGGCGAAAGGGAACCCAGCCAGACCGGTCAGGACCACCGCGGGCCACGACTGGGGATAGATGAAGGCGTAGTTGAAGATCACCACCATCAACAGCCCCGAGGCCAGGGCACCTGCACCGAGTAGCCGTAGCGGCGGCATCCGATCGGCGTTGCGGGCCGTCCATGCGGCTCCGGCAATGCCACCGACAGCCTGAGCAGTGAACATGAGGCCCAGGACTTCGGCGCCCCCGTTGAGGACCTCCCTGGTGAATGGCGCTATCAGCGCTGATATGGCGCCTTCCCCAAGCATCAGCAAGGCCGCGAGCGCGACGATCGGTCGTAGCTGAGAATGGGACCAGACGCGGCAAGCGCCCTCCAACCAAGCAGCTACCCATCGATCCGTTGGTGCCCGGGAGGCGATCAATCGACTGTTCTGTGAGGTCACCAGCCACAACAGAACCGCGGCCATTATGAACGTGGCCGCATCGAGTACGACGGTCGCCCAAAAGCCGAGCTTGGCGAACATCAGGCCACCCAGCGCCGGCCCGACCAGGCGGGCAATGTTGTTGTTCAAGGCGTTCAGACTGGCACCCTCGCCCAGCCGTGCCTTCGGAACGAGATCACCCAGTAGCGCATGCTCGGCCGGTCCTGCGAACTGCGCCACGCTTGCCACCAGCAGGTTCAGCGCGGCGAACAGCCACCATTGCCCGTCCGGCAAGGCCAGGTAGACGCAGGTCAGCGCGGCCAGCGACAGATTGGTCGCCACCAACAAGCGGCGGCGGTCGACCCAGTCAGCAACGACCCCTGCAACCTGCCCGACGAGTGCGGTCGGGGCGATACCAGCCAGAGCCGTCATCGCGGTCGCCCACACCGAGTCCGTGGTGTCGAACACCGCAACCGGCAACGCTACGAACATCGCCAGACTGCCCGTCATCGAGATCAGGCCGGAGGTCCACACCAGCGCAATGTCTCGATGCAGCAGCAACGTCGGTCTGGTGGGCGGCCTCACACCTCGACACGCTCGTCACTAACCTACGTGAAATGGAAGAGGACGATTCACCTTGGGCCGGGATCGACCCCACCGGGCTATATCGGGTGACCGACCCGGCGCAAGCCCGCATCGTCGCCGATCCCGTCAGATCCCGCTTCTTGCACCCCTTCCTCGGTCGTGAACGAACCGTGAGCGAGGCTGCGGCCGAACTCGGGTGCCGGACGGATGTGATGCTCTACCGCGTCCGGCGAATGCTGGCAATTGACCTGCTGAGGATCACTGCGACACGACGCCGAACTGGCCGCCCGATCAAGATCTACCGATCCAGCCACGACGGCTACTTCGTACCCAACGAGGCGATGCACTACGACGATCTACGCCACCGCGTCTCAACCCAAGGTGCACAACTCGCAGAGGAACTCATCGATGCCTACACCGCCGTCTTGTTTCGAGGCGGCAACCAGGGTCGAGTTCTCGCCCGCAACCATCTCGACGAGGTGTGGTCGACCGATCTGGCACCCGCCACCAATGGCCGAGGCGAACCCGTGCTCATGACCGACATCCGGGTCTATCTCACAGCGGATGAAGCAGCTCAGATCCGTCAGGTACTGACGCAGGCGATCAACAGCGGAAGGCGTATGTCGTCGCCGCGAGCAGGAACCGAACGCCCAACAAGCCGGTATCTCCTCAACTGCTCACTGCTGCCGATATCGACGACACCTCGCTAGCATCGCTCGACCTGCTGATCTGATCACGTTCGAGTGTTTCAGGACCTCACATTTGGGTAGTAGAGGCGATCAAGTCTTGGCAGTATACGCTCTCACATCTGATAGCTTGAGAGAGTGGAACAAGACTCGAGGCTCGTTGAGCGGCGAGTTAGCACAGTGCTGGCCGACCGCGTCGTCGAGGAACCCGTCATCGCATTGCATGGGCCGCGATCGGTGGGCAAGTCGACGGTACTCCGTGCCTTTGCGGCCACGCACGGTGTCGAGATCATTGACCTGGACGATGTCGAGATGCGCGAAGCGGTGGTTGGGAACCTGATGTCCATCGCGGCAGGACCGGCTCCGTTGTGTATCGACGAGTACCAGCGCGTCCCGGATGTGCTGGATGCGATCAAGTCTCGTCTCAATCGGGAAGGGAGCCGTCCGGGGGTTGCCATCATCACCGGTTCCACGCGTCAGGATGCACTGCCGTTGACGGCGCAGGCTCTGACCGGACGACTGCACACCATCTCGATCTTGCCGATGTCGCAAGGCGAACTGGGCGGCGTCAGGGAGAATCTGCTGGAGGCGCTGCGCGTCAGTCCGGATGTCGCTGTGGCACAGCATCCGCAATCCACCACAGAGCGCGCGGACTATGCGTCGAGGGTCTGCGCCGGCGGATTCCCGCTCGCGGTGCGTCGATCTGGATCCGCCCGAGCGCGCTGGTTCGACGACTACGTGCGTCGAACGGTCGAACGCGATGCGATCGAGCTGCTGAAGATCAGGCAACGACAATCATTGTCCGATCTGGTCACCTACATCGCGGCGCAGACCGGTCAACTGCTCAATATCACCAAGGCTGCCGAATCGGTGGGGGTGGAACGCAAGACGGCGGAGTCGCATCTGCGGCTGCTGGAGGATCTGTTCCTCGTCACAAGGCTGCCGGCGTGGGGGACGACGTTGCGCTCCCGGGTGAGTGCCCGTCCGAAGGTGCATGTGGTCGACTCCGGCCTTGCAGCCCGTCTGCTGCGACTCAATCCCGCCAAGCTCGCTCTCCTCGATCCCTCCGCGTTGACGGAGTTCGGCAATCTGCTGGAGACCTTCGTCGTGGGCGAAATCCGCAAGCAGGCATCCTGGCTCGATGAACCGATAGCTCTTGGCCATTGGCGCACGAGCGACGGCACCGAGGTCGATCTCGTCGCCGAGTTCGACGACGGAACAGTCATCGCCTTCGAGGTCAAAGCGAACGAGCGAGCAACGGGGGCTGATTTCAAGGGCTTGAGGCAGCTCCGTGATGCATTGGGCCGCAAGCTACGTGCCGGGGTCATCCTCACCACGGGCCGCAGATCGTTTACCTATGACGATCGTCTCCACGTCATGCCGATCGATCGACTCTGGCGACCGGTCGACCTTCGCCATCAAACGGCGATCGTGCCCGTCACCCCGGCGGCGACCTGACCACCGACCCAGATGTCCCCACCGTCGGCGTGGACATGGACCCGACCGCGCCGACCGAGCACGGTGCCTTGGGAAGCCAGGTACGAACACGGCAGCTGTCCCGAGCCGATCAGCCACTGGGCGAGTGAGGCGTTCAGGCTGCCGGTGACAGGGTCTTCCATGACACTGCCGGCTACCCCGAACAGGGCGCGTACCTCGACGTCGCACTCCGATCCCGGCGGGTAGCGGCCGATGACGCCCACGGCCGGCAGCGGACCCGGCCCGTCGGGGCGGAGCCTGAGCACGGTCTCGGCGTCGCGCAGCAGCAGCCCGACCCAACCCGGCCCGTTGTCGGCCCACTGCGCGTCGAGCAGATCGGTCGGTTCGACCCCGAGCCATCGGATCAGCGCAGCAAGGTCGTTCCTGGCGACCGGTCCTGAGCGCAGCGGTGGTGGTGCGGCGAAGGCCAACCGCGAACCATCGGTGCGGATGGGCACCAACCCGACACCGCACTGCTGGACGATCCGAGCGGGATCGCGGGATACCCCGCCGGCCGCCAGCCAGGCCGCGGCCGACCCCAACGTCGGATGGCCGGCGAAAGGCAGCTCGGATTCGACGGTGAAGATCCGGACCCGATAGTCCGCAGCCTGATCGGTCGGCCGTAGCAGAAAGGTGGTCTCGCTCAGATTCGTCCAGTTCGCGATGGCGCTCAGTTGGTCGTCACTGAGGTCGTCGGCATTGTGGACGACCGCCAGCGGATTGCCCTTGGTGAGTTCGTCGGTGAACACGTCGACCTGCGAGAAGTCATGCATCCGGACAGTCTGCCAGGCTCACATGAGCAGGCGGAACAGCGCGCTGTCGGCGTCGATCTGGGTGCACTTCGTCGGCGAGACGGCCATCCGGTCGAGCAGACCGGCCAGATCCTCGGCGCGGGACAGTTCGATGCCGACGATCGCGGGACCTGTCTCCCGGTTGCTGCGCTTGACGTACTCGAACAGCGTGATGTCATCCTCCGGTCCGAGCACCTCGTCCAGGAACCGGCGCAACGCCCCGGGTTCCTGCGGGAACTCGACCATGAAGTAGTGCTTGCGGCCTTCGTGGACGAGCGCCCGCTCCACCACCTCGGCATAGCGGCTGACGTCGTTGTTGCCGCCCGACAGGATCACGACGACGGTCGAGCCGGGCGTCAGGCCGCCACGCTGAGCCAGCTCGTGGAGTCCGGCGGTGGCGAGTGCACCGGCCGGCTCCAGCACGATGCCGTCGGCGGCGTAGTAGCTGAGCATCTCCACGCAGACCTGGCCCTCGGGCGCGGTGATCATCTCGACCTCGGCGGCCGCGATCAGCGGCAGGGTGAGTTCGCCGGCCCGCCGCACCGCCGCCCCGTCTACGAAGGTGTCGAGTTCTTGAAGATCAACCGGGTGACCGGCGGCCAACCCGGCCATGACCTCGGCAGCACCTTCGGGTTCCACCCCGACGATCCGTACGCCGGGATGCCGTTCCCGCAGCCAGGTGGCGCCCCCGGCCAATAGTCCGCCGCCGCCGACCGGCACGACCACGAGATCGACAGTCCGGCCGAGTTCGGCGAGCTGGTCGACCACCTCGATCGCGACAGTGCCCTGACCGGCGATCGTGTACGGGTCGTCGAAGGCCGGTACGACGGTAGCCCCGGTCCGCCGGGCATCCTCGAGCGCTGCGGCGTTGGCGTCGTCGTAGGTGTCGCCGCCGAGCACGACCTCAATCTGGTCGCCGCCGATCGCCGAGATCCGGTCCCGCTTCTGCCGTGGTGTGTTGCGCGGCAGATAGACCCGGCCATGCACGCCGAGCGCCGCACACGCATACGCCAGACCCTGGCCGTGATTGCCCGCGCTGGCGCACACCACGCCCCGCGCTCGGGCCCCTTGATCGAGCCGATTGACCACGGTGTACGCGCCGCGGACCTTGTAGGAGCGGACGAGCTGCAGGTCCTCTCGTTTCAGATAGACCTCGACACCGAAGCGGGCCGACAGTCGCGGACTGTGCACCAGTTCGGTGCGCGTCACCACGCCTGTCAGGGCCGCCTCGGCCGCTTCCACCAGTGCTGCGTCGACCTTGGTCTCCGATCCACCCACGGCGTGATCATCCCGCACCCGCTGCCTCGTCGCGGTCCCGTCCAGCGTGAGCGTCATCGCCGCCCTCCTATTACGTTTGGCAGCACTTGTGCGGACCCAGCAAGATGGTCGAGTGTCGCAGGGAAGTTTGCTCGGGCTGAGTCGGGTCGCCGGTGGAGTGGCCGGGTTGGTCGGGCTGGCTGTCGCCGAGTTGGGCGCCGGCTTGATCGCCCGCGACGGCTCCCCGGTCGCGGATCTGGCGACCGTGATCAGCTGGTGGCTGCCGTCGTACTGGGGCAGCGGCACCGGCAAGACGCTGCTGATGGTTCTCGTCGTGATCGCCTGGCTGCTCTTGGCGGCGTTCGCCGGGCAACTCGAACTGCGCCGACGTCACTTCAGCCTGTTCGTGATTCTGCCGGTTGCCGCGACGACGCTGCTGGCGATCAGCACCCAGGTGGGACCGGGTGCGCTGGGCTATGTGCCGGCAGTCCTCGGCCTGGCGGCGATCTATCTGACCTTGCGGTTGCTGATCTCGCAATTGCGCCGGCCACCGGGGTCCCTGGAGCCGCTGGTGGCCGAGCGCCGGAACTTCTTGAAGACCGCCGGGCTGATCACCATGGGCGGGATCATCGTCGCCGGTGTCGGGCGGATCTTGATCGAGGCATCCAACAAGGTCGCCGAAGTGCGCGAAAAGATCTTGCTGCCGGAGCCGGCCAGCCCCGCCCCCACGATCGCCGCAGGCACCGATCTCAATCTCGCCGGACTGACGCCGTACCTGAACACCAACGAGTCCTTCTACCGGATCGACACCGCACTGCAACTCCCCGTGATCGACCCCGACACCTGGAGACTGCAGGTGACCGGGCTGGTCGAGAACGAGTTGACCCTGACGTATTCGCAGCTGCTCGAGCGGCCGCTGACCGAGCATGTGACCACCTTGGCGTGTATGTCGAACCAGGTCGGCGGCGCACTGGTCGGCAACGCGGTCTGGCTCGGCATACCGGTTCGTGACCTGCTCGCCGAGGCCGTGCCGCTGTCGGGCGCCACCATGGTGTTGTCAACCAGCCAAGACGGCTGGAGTGCCGCCACCCCGCTCTCGATGCTGACCGATCCGGACGTGGCCGCTTTGCTGGCGGTCGGTATGAACGGCGACCCCCTTCCTCCCGAGCACGGCTTCCCGGTCCGGATGGTGGTTCCTGGGCTGTACGGCGACGTTTCCGCCACGAAATGGCTCACCCAGTTGAAGGTGACGACCGATCTGGAGGACAACGGCTACTGGGCACAGAAGGGCTGGGCACCCCGGGGACCGGTCAAGATCGCCTCGCGAATCGACGTCCCGACCCGCTCCATGGTGGTCGAGCCGGGTCAGGTGAACGTGGCCGGCGTCGCGTGGGCACCGGGGACCGGGATCAAGGCGGTGCACGTCCAGATCAACGAAGACGCCTGGCGTAAAGCCGAACTCGCCGAGACCACCGGCCCGGACAGCTGGCGGCAGTGGGTCTACCAGTGGGAGGTCGACGAGCCCGGCGACTACACCCTGACCGTCCGCGCCACCGCGTCCGACGGCCAGGTCCAGTCGAGCAAGGTCGCTCCACCATTCCCCAGCGGAGCAAGCGGACTGCACTCTGTGCTCGTCAGGGTCCGGCCCAACTGAACCCGGTTCACCCGATACACACGACCTCGTCAGCGGGTCGGCTGGACGATGAAGCGGGTGGGGGCTCGATCGCTCATCCGGCGACTCTCACACCCGGCGGTGTCAGCTACCAAGCACAACGTCGCAGTTATCCACAGTCGGTGGAAAACTTCTGCCAGATGTTGCCGAGACCAAAGTCCCTCGGTCGACCTGAACGGGTGTCGACGGCAGGGCTCGGGGGGTGCGGTGCGTTAGGTTCGATCTCGTGCGGATTGCGGTCGCTCGGGAGACCGAGCCGGGAGAGTCCAGGGTCGCGCTCGTCCCCGAGTTGGTCGGTCGATTGGCATCGGCTGGGTACGAGGTTGCCGTCGAGCCGGGTGCCGGACGAACGGCGCTGTTCGACGACCAGGCGTACGCGGATGCCGGTGCGACGGTCAGCGACAACGCTCTGCACGGTGCCGGTCTCGTGCTGAGCGTGCAACCCGTCGCGCCCGAGGCACTGCGTTTCTGCGCACCACGGGCGGCGACGGTGTCGTTCCTGTTCGCCGGACGTCGCCCCGACGAGGTTGCGCAACGACAGGCGGCCGGCATCACGACCTTCGCCATGGAACAGGTGCCGCGGATCTCCCGTGCGCAGTCGATGGACGCGCTCAGCTCGCAGGCGCTGGTCTCCGGCTACCGCTGCGCGATCGTCGCGGCCGGACGGTTGCGCGAGTTCTTCCCGTTGAGCATGACCGCGGCCGGGACGGTCCGGCCCGCCCAGGTCCTGGTCCTCGGGGCCGGGGTCGCCGGGCTCCAGGCCATCGCGACCTGCCGGCGGCTGGGTGCGGTGGTGAAGGGGTACGACGTACGCGCCGCCGCTGCCGAAGAGATCGCCTCGCTCGGGGCGACCCCGATCGACCTCGATCTGCCGACCCTGGAAGGCGCCGGCGGATACGCCCGGGAGATGACCGAGGAACGCGCCCAGCTCCAGCGGGAACGACTGGCCCCGCACGTCGCCGCCGCCCATGCGCTGATCACCACCGCGGCCGTGCCTGGTCGGCAGGCACCGCTGCTGGTGACCGCCGAGATGGTGGCCGGGATGCGACCTGGCTCGGTGGTGGTCGATCTGGCTGCCGACTCCGGTGGCAACGTCGAGGGTGTCGTCGCGGGCAGCGTGGTCAATGTGCCGACAGCTGATGGTCAGGGCAACGTCCAGCTCTGGGGCGGCGCGAACGTACCGAGTCAGATGCCGGCGCCGGCCAGTCGTTTGTATGCACAGAACGTCGTCAACGTGATCCAGCTGATGACCCGCGATGGCCTGTTCGATCCCGACCTCGACGACGAGATCGTCGCCGGGATGTTGGTGACGCATCCGAGTCTGGCCGCCCAGCCCGAGATCGTCTCGCCTGAGCCGGCGCCCACCGAGAGCGCATCCACCGAGACCCTGGACACTCCCGAGAGGCTGGAACGATGAGGCGCCGCTCATGACCGAGGCCATCACGTGGCTCACCATCTTCGTGCTGGCGGCGTTCGTCGGCATCGAGGTGATCTCCAAGGTGTCCTCGACCTTGCACACGCCGCTGATGTCGGGCGCCAATGCCATCCACGGCATCGTCCTGGTCGGCGCGATCCTGGTGGCCGGTCACACCGACAGCACGCCGATCCTCGGACTCAGCCTGGTAGCCGTCGTGCTGGCCGCGATCAACCTGGCCGGCGGATTCGTGGTCACCGACCGGATGCTGCAGATGTTCGTCCGCAAGAAGCCCGTGGGATCCGGCAGTGACCGGCCGGAGGTCGAGCGGTGATCGCGATGCCACCCGTCTGGGCACAGCTCGTCTACCTGGCCGCCGCTGTCTGCTTCGTCCTCGCGCTGAAGGGCCTGTCCTCCCCCAAGACGGCCCGGCGCGGCAACCTGATCGGTGCCGCGGGCGCCACTCTCGCGACCGTCACCGTGCTGATCTCGGGCAAGCTCGATCACCTGATGCCGATCGGCATCGCGATCGTGCTCGGCGTCGCGATCGGTGCGATCGGCGCCTACCGGGTGCAGATGACACAGATGCCACAGCTGGTCGCCCTGTTCAACGGGGTCGGCGGCGGAGCGGCGGCGATCGTCGCCCTGGTCGAACTGCACGAGATCTCCGAACGCGGCGGCGCCCCCACCTTTCACCTGATCGCGACGGCGCTCACCATCATCATCGGCTCGGTCTCCTTCACCGGCTCGATCGTCACCTTCCTCAAGCTGCAGGAGCTGATGACGACCCGGCCGATCACCTTCGCCGGCTACCCGATCCTGTACGGGCTCGCGCTGCTGTCGGCGATCGGCTTTGCGGTGT
>JASGEZ010000130.1:0-30258 GCA_047605905.1 Microlunatus sp. | reverse complement strand
TTGTCAGATTCTGTGGTCGCTATGACGACCACAGAATCTGACAACTCGGGTTGGTCAGGGTCGGGCGTAGCTGACCAGATCGTCCAGGGTGCCGTCGCTCAACGGCTCGCAGGCAGGCTGGACGCCGCACTGGACGTAGCCCGCGGCTTCGGCGACCCGTCGCGACGCCGTGTTCGCCGCCGCGCAGCGAATGACCACCGAATCGGCCAGCTTGTGCTCGTCGGCATGTGCGGTCAGCAGCCGGACCGTCTCGGTGACAAGACCTTGGCCACGGGCGTCCGGATGTGCCCAGTAGCCGATCTCCAATCGCCGGGCGTACCCGCCGAAGCCCTCCAGGCTGATGGCGCCCAGGCACCGGTCGGCGTCATCGGCGATGCACCAGGCCCAGCCGGATCGAGCCGCGGCCAGTTCGCGTGTCGACTCCAGGTACGCGGCAGCGTCCGCCCGGCCGTACGAACGCGGCAGCGAGATCAGCCAGTGCTGGGTCGCGGCATCCGTACACGCTTCGACGATCCGGTCCAGGTCCCGGTCGGCGAACGGTCGCAGTCGTACGCGAGCGCCCCTCAACTCCGGCGGATTCGGCCAGCTCAGGTCCTCCCGGGAGTCCTCGGCGGTGATGGTCGCCAGCCACCCGTCGAACAACTCGTCGCGATGGTTCAGCAGCAGCCGGACGGTGCCGTCGAACCGAAACCCGGCGGCGGCCGCCGTCCGGCGGGACGCCCAGTTGCCCACCGCCGCCCGCCAGCGGATGACGCGCAGACCCAGCACGTCGAACCCGTAGTCCCGGACCAGCCGCAGGGCCACCGTCATCACCCGCCGGCCTCGCGCCGCCGGGTGCAATCCGTAACCGACCTCCGCAACCCCACCCGCTTCGGGATGCAGATCGATGCTGCCGGCGAACGGCACGGCCGGGTGCGCACCGGCCTCGTTCCACCCTGCGGCAACCTCGATCGCCCAGCGATACGACTGCCCGCCGTCCCACTGCTGCCGCGTGAACTCGAGGAAGGCGCGGGCATCCTCCTCGGAATAGCCACCCTCCGGTGTCGGGATCGTCGTCCAGCGGATCGACTCCGGATCGCGGCACTGTTCGACGATGCCGGCCACGTCGGCCTCGCCGTGAGCGCGCAGCGTGACACCGGCTTCCGGGTCGATCAGCATCGGGACGCAGTCGGGGAACATGCGGACCATCCAACCCGAGATCAGCGCGTGGATCACCTGGATAACCGTGAGCGACCAGATCACTAGGATCGGGTGGTGACCGCTGCTCGATGGACCTGCCGATGACCTCCGAAGTCGTCATCAGCGTCGTCGTCGTCTTCGTGCTGATCTGTCTGGGCGGTGTCTTCGCCGCCGCCGAGATGGCGCTCGTGTCGCTGCGCGACAGCCAGGTAAGGCAACTGGCGCACAGCGGCTCCCGCGGCCGGACCGTCGCCCGATTGAACGAGAACCCGAACCGCTTCCTGTCGGCGGTGCAGATCGGCGTCACACTGGCCGGTTTCCTGTCCGCCGCGGTCGGCGGCCGGACCTTGAGCGATCCGCTGAGCGGTGGCCTGCGGCGACTGATGCCGAGTCTGCCGGAGTCGGTGGCCGACAACATCGCGCTGGTGGTGGTGACCGCGCTCATCTCCTACGTGTCCATCGTGCTCGGCGAACTCACGGCGAAGCGGCTCGCCCTGCAACGTTCGGAGGCATTCGCGCTCGGACTGGCCCCGTTGGTCGACTTCATCGCCAAGCTGGCCCGGCCCGTGATCTGGCTGCTCGGGGTCTCGACCGATGCCGTCGTCCGAGTGCTCGGCGGTGATCCGAAGGCGAGCCGCGAGGAGGTCACCGACGAGGAGATCCGGGCCATGGTCAGCGGCTCCTCCACCCTCGGCGACGAGGAGCGGCGGATCGTGGACGAGGTGTTCGCCGCCGGCGCGCGCGGTCTGCGCGAGGTGATGCTGCCCCGGACCGAGGTCGACTTCCTGCCCGGCGAGCTGCCTGCGTACAAGGCCGTTCGCGAGGTGTTGCAGGCACCGCACTCGCGCTATCCGGTGATGGGGGACTCGGCCGACGACATCATCGGTTTCGTCCATGTCAGGGATCTGCTCGACCCAGAGGTCAGTGATCGATCGACACCGGTGTCGGAGCTGGTCCGGCCGGTGATCAGCCTGCCCGACACCGTCCGGGTGCTGTACGCGCTGTCGGAGATGCGGCGGGCCGCGGCTCACCTGGCGATCGTGCTCGACGAGTACGGCGGCACGGCCGGCATCGTCACCATGGAGGACCTGGTCGAAGAGCTGGTCGGCGACATCACCGACGAGTACGACGTGGTCGCCGAGCCACGCCCACGCCACCTCGGGTCGACCGAGGTCGACGGTCTCAGCACCCTGGACGACTTCGCCGATGAAACCGGCTTCACCCTGGCCGAGGGTCCGTACGACACCGTGGCCGGCTTCTTCATGGCTGCCCGCGGCCAGCTGCCGACGCTCAACGCAACCGTCGACATCGAAGCGGTGCGGCCGGGCGAGGAGGGTGACGAGATCGTCCGGCTGGAACTCAAGGTGATCGAACTGGACGGTCGTCGAGCATCGCGGCTGGAGGTCAAGCAGTTGCCCAGCCACTCCGGCGCCGAGCCGGCCGAGAAATCCGACTGAGGGGTCGGCCGCTGCGTGGAAGAATGACCGCCATGTCCTCCGATACCCACCGACCTCGCGCGCTCTCCCTTGCCCAGTCGACGTCCGGCTCGCTGCATCTGGGCAACTATCTGGGGGCACTGCGGCAGTGGGTGCCGATGCAGGACGACTTCGAGGCCTTCTACGGCATCGCCGACCTACATGCGCTGACCCTGGACCAGGATCCGGCGCGCCGTCGGGAACAAACCCTGGTGGGCGCCGCGCAGCTGTTGGCTGCCGGCATCGATCCGGCGAAGTCGGTCGTCTTCCTCCAGTCGCAGGTGCCGGAGCACACCCAGCTCGCGTGGGTGCTGAACTGTCTGACCGGTTTCGGTCAGGCCAGCCGGATGACCCAGTTCAAGGACAAGGCAGCCAAGGCAGGGGCCGACGCCGCCAACGTCGGGTTGTTCACGTACCCGATCCTGATGGCCGCCGACATCCTGCTCTATCAGGCTGACAAGGTGCCGGTCGGCGAGGACCAGCGGCAGCATCTCGAGCTGACCCGGGACCTGGCCGTCCGGTTCAACGCGCGCTACGGCGAGACCTTCGTCGTGCCGGAGCCGCACATCATCCGTGCGGTCGGCAAGATCCAGGACCTGGCGGACCCCACGGCGAAGATGAGCAAGTCGGCGGTGTCGCCGGCCGGCCTGATTAATCTGCTGGACGAGCCGAAGGCCAACATCAAGAAGATCAAGTCTGCGGTCACCGACTCCGAGCGCACGATCGTCTTCGACGAGGTCAACAAGCCGGGGGTCAGCAATCTGCTGACCATCCTGAGCGCGCTGTCGGACAGCTCCGTGGACCAGTTGGTCGCCGACTTCGAGGGCAAGGGCTACGGCGATCTGAAGGGCGCGGTGGCCGACGCCGTGACTGTGTTCGCCACGCCGTTCCGGGAGCGCACTCTGCAATTGATGGGGGAGCGCACCGAGTTGACGGCGGTCCTGGCCGACGGCGCCGAACGGGCCCGGGATGTCGCCTCGAAGACCGTTGCCGACGTCTATGCGAAGGTCGGGCTGCTGCCGGCTCGCTGATCAGGCACGTCCCCCGCTCGGATGCCTCTGGATGCGCCAAGGGCTGGCAGCGGCAATCGGCTTCGCCGGCCGCGTTGTGGGCCGGCATGGAGCGCCCTGGTCGGTTCGCTTGGTCAGGCGCCGGCCACGATGGATGCAGTGTCGGTGACCGTCAACTGCAGTGGATGGAGCCCCATCGCCTGTAGTGCTGCGGCATGACGTTCGACCTCAGCTTGTGTCTCAGGTATCCCAAATTTCACTGTGATCACACACGCACCAACGATCCGAAATTCGGGAGGGCGGCACGCCCTGATGGCATCGGCGATGTCGGTCGCGGCTCCTACAGTGTTTCTTGATGAACGCCGTGACCTCACTCGCCCCAGCTGTCCAGAACTGGCTCCGCAGCTTGGACGACGCCGCTCTGCGCGACGAGTTCGATGGGCGGACGTTCGAGCGCGCCTCGGCCTACGCCAGGAGCAACCGAGTGCTGCTGCCCGGGACTGCCGGTGATCCGCAGGTCCTCCAAGCCCGGGTGATCGGTAGCCGTTCGCAGCTCTACACCACGAGCGTTCGTCCGTATTTCAACGATTTGGACGATCCCGACTACTGGACCACGGAATGCAGTTGCCCGATCGGCGGTGACTGCAAGCATGCCGTTGCCCTGATCATCACCGCCCGCAAGCAGTTGAACCACGGGCGCGAGTCCGCTCCGTTGCCGACTGCTGATCCGCGGCGGTCGAGTACCAGCTGGGAACGGTTGTTGAGTCCACTGGCAACAGTTGAGCCAGCTGAGGAGCCGCGACCGTTGGCGTTGCAACTCGACCTCTATCGATCGGAGAGCCGGTGGACCGGCTCGCAACCCAGGCTGATGCTGCGGCCGATGACCCGTGGCAAGCGGAACACCTGGATCAAGACCGGCGTCTCTTGGGAGCAGCTGCTGGGCAATCGGCAGACGGTCCCCGTCGTCGAAGAGCAACGCCGGGTGCTCCGACGGATGCGGGTGCTCGCTGATGCCAACGGTCCTGGCTATCGATATGGCAGCGGGGCCGACCTCGGCCTCGGCGAGATCGGCCCGGAGCTCTGGTCGCTGCTGGCGGAGGCACAACAGCTTGGCGTGGAACTGCTGCTCGGCTCGGGTTTGAGTGCGTTCGACATCGATGCCGAACCGGCGCGGATCGAACTCCGAGCCACTGACCTGCCGTCCGGGGTCCGGCTGCAACCCGAACTCAGCATCGGCGGCCAGGTGCAGGAGCCGGGCCAGACGCACCTGCTGGGCATGCCGGCTTTCGGCTGTTTCGTGCTCGTCCCGTCCGGCACCGGATCGGACCTGCGGCTGGCACGATTCGAGAAGATGCTGGACCCGGCGGTCGCGAACCTGTTCCGCTCCGGTGGGGTGGACGTCCCGGTCGAGCAGGTGCCTCGATTGACCACGGACTTCCTGCCCGGCGTCCGACAGAGGTTGGCGATCACCGGTGACCTGACGGCGCTTCGGGAGCCGACGGTGACAGGTCCGATGCTCGCGATCACGGTCGCAGCCAACCCCGGTCATCGACTGGCGCTCACCCACAGCTTCCGCTATCTGGTGAATGACCGGCCGGTGGACGTGCGCAGCGACACCCTGACCCCGATATCCCCGGGGCTGCCCCGGCGTGCGGTTGCCGACGAGCAAGAGTTGTTGCGCGGTCTCGACTGTCTCGACACCGTGCCCGGACTGATCTCCATCAGGGCCGACCGCAGCCGCCGGCTGGCAACCAGCGCCCTGCTGGCCGGTGCGGACACCGCTCGGTACGTCGAGTTGGTGCTGCCCCGGCTGCTCGCCGACGATCGGGTGCTCGTCACCCAGTCGGATGACTTGCCGAGCTATAACCACGTGACCGAAGCGCCGCTGATCACCGTCTCGGCGACCGACCCCGAGGAGGGAAGTGGCACCGACTGGTTCGACCTCGGGGTGACGGTCTCGGTCGCCGGCGAGAACGTCCCGTTCCAGCCACTGTTCACCGCGCTGGTGGCCGGGGACGACCATCTGTTCCTCGATTCCGGGACCTGGTTCAGCCTGGACCGGCCGGAGTTGGCCCAGCTGCGAGACCTCATCGAGGAGGCGCGCGGCCTCAGCGATCCGGACAGCCCCGGCCTCCGCCTCAACCGGTTGCATGCCGGACTGTGGGAGGAACTCGTCGCACTCGGCGTGGTCGGGGAGCAGTCGGCCCGCTGGCAGCAGAGCGTCGGTTCGCTGATCGGGCTGACCGAGATCCCTGATCCGCTGCCGCCAGACCGGTTGAAGGCGGAACTGCGCCCGTATCAGCAGCGCGGCTATGCCTGGCTGAGCCTGCTGTGGGACCACGAACTCGGCGGCATCCTGGCCGATGACATGGGTCTTGGCAAGACGGTCCAGACGCTGGCGCTGGCGCAGCGGGCCAAGGAGAACGGCGAGCTGGAGCAGCCGCTGCTGGTGGTCTGCCCGACCTCGGTGATCGGCACCTGGGCCGAGCAAGCGGAGACGTTCTGCCCGGACCTGCGAGTCGCCACGGTCACCACCACGGCGCGTCGGCGCGAGGCCGAGATCGCCGAGCTGGCCAAGGGATGCGACATCCTCGTCACCTCGTACACCTTGCTCCGGCTGGAGGCCGCGGACTATCACCAGCTCAGCTGGGCGGGAATGATCCTGGACGAGGCACAGGCAGTGAAGAACTATCGCGGCAAGACCTACCAAGCCGTGCGCCGGGTCCGAGCGCCCTTCCGGTTGGCGATCACCGGTACGCCGCTGGAAAACTCTCTGATGGATCTGTGGGCGCTGCTGTCGCTGACCGCGCCCGGTCTGTATCCGAATCCCGAGACCTTCGCCGACGATTATCGGCGGCCGATCGAGCAGGGCGGCGACGTGGAGCGGCTGGCCCGGCTGCGGCGCCGGATCCGGCCGTTGATGCTGCGCCGGCGCAAGGAGGAGGTGGCTCCGGAGCTGCCGCCGAAGGTCGAGCAGGTGCTGGCGGTCGAGTTGTCCGCCGCGCACCGACGGGTCTACAGCCGGCAGCTGCAGCGCGAGCGACAGCGGGTGCTCGGGATGCTGGACGACGTCCAGCGCAACCGGATCGCGATCTTCCGGGCCCTGACCAAGCTGCGCCAACTCGCGCTGGCGCCGGAGCTGGTCGATGCCGAACACGCGTCGGCGGGCTCGTCGAAGCTCGATGCGGTGATGGAACACATCGGCGAGGTGGTGGCCGAGGGCCACCGGGCCTTGATCTTCAGCCAGTTCACCGGCTTCCTGTCACTGTTGCGGCGGCGGCTCGACGCGGCCGGAATCGCGTACGAGTATCTCGACGGCCGGACGCGGAAGCGGGCGGAGCGGATCGCCGCGTTCCGCACCGGCGACGCGCCGTTGTTCCTGATCAGTCTGAAAGCCGGCGGTTTCGGGCTCACGCTCACCGAGGCCGACTACGTCTTCGTCCTCGACCCGTGGTGGAATCCTGCGGCGGAGGAGCAGGCGATCGACCGTACTCACCGGATCGGTCAGCAGCGGACCGTGATGGTCTATCGGCTGGTCGCGACCGACACGATCGAGGAGAAGGTCGTTGCTCTGCAGGAGCGCAAACGCCGGTTGTTCGGCGATGTCATCGAGGGGGAGGGCGGCGGCTCGGCGCCGCTGACCGCCGACGACATCCGTGAACTGCTGCGGGGCTGAGCGGCGTGCTCACAGCTCGATGGTGGGACTGACGACGATGTGCGGGTCGCCCGCCTCGTCGGTGGTGTGGATGGCGAACTTCGCCAGCTCGGCGGGTAGTCCGTCGAGCACGAAGCGGCCGTCGGCATCGGTGTAGGTGCGACGCGTCTCCGCGCTCAGCAGCACCTCCACCAGCAGCCCGTCACCGGGTGCGACCCAGCCGTCCACTCGCACCGAACCGTCCGGCTCCTGCGTGATGGTGACCATTGCGGTCAATGACTCGGCGCTGAAGGTGACGGTCCGGACCGCCTCGGTGGACGCCGAGCGGACGCCGCCGGCCGCCAGGTCGAGCTGGGTCAGCGTGGCGACCTCGGCATGCAGGGCGTCGAGGGTGAGCTCGAACTGGATTCGCTCGATCAAGCCCTCCGGGACCGGATCGACGGCGGTCCACAGGGCGGCCATCTCCTCGAGCAGGGCGACGTCGTGTGCATCGAGCTGTTCCGAGGCCAGGCGCAGCTCGTCGGCGTCGTCATCGATGTTCATCAGCTCTCCCAGGCAGGATCGGCGGCGAGGGCCAGCCGCAGCTTGGCCAGACAACGGCCACGTGTGGGGCCGATGCTGCCTTGCGGCATCCCCAAGGCGCGGGCGATCTCGGCATAGTTCGGACGATCCGCGAAGGCGATCACGCGCAGCAGCGTCTGGCAACGTTCCGGCAGCTTCTGGATCTGGTCCCACAAGCGCTGCCGGGTGTCCTTGGCCAGGATGTCATCCTCCACCGAGTCCGGGCTCGGCTGCTGATCCTGCCCGATCGCGCTGTCGAAGTCCTCGATCTGGGCCCGGGTGGCAACCTTCGCCGCGCGCCACGCCTCACGCCGGGTCGTGACGACCATCCACTGCAGGATCGCCTGTGGTTCGGCAATGGTGTCCGCCTTGCGCACCAGGGTCAGCCAGGCGGTCTGCAGTACGTCTTCGGCAGTGGCGGCATCGCATCGGACACTGCGTACGGTGTGCCACAGGATCGGGGTCAAGATCGCGACGAGATCAGCCATCTTCGCTTCGTCGCCGTCGCGGTAGGCGGCAAAGAGCCGGCCGGCTCGGGTGGCCAGGCCGTCCTCGGTCTTCTCGGGCACGGGAGCGCTCCGTTCCTCAGACTCGTCGATCATTCTTATGCTCCACATGAGGATCGGGTCGCGCCGCAGATACACCCGCGGCATGCGAGGATCGTCGTCCGCGGTCGTTTGCCGCCAGCGTGCCACTCGAATGTCTGGAACTTGGACCAGAGGAGCCAGTCTGTGAACTCCGATCCGGACGGATCCCAGCTGCTGACCTCGCCCGAGGTCGAAGATCTGCTGCGTGCCGCCGTCGATCACGGCGGTGGCAGCTTGGTTTCGTGGCAGCTCGATCATGTCGACGCGCATCCGCGGCGCTCGACCACGGCGACCTACACGGCTGTCGTCGACTGGCCGTTCGGTCGGCGCAGCGAACTGCTGGGTGCCAGCGTGCGGGTCGGGGGGCGGACGGCAACCGACGAGCGCGCCGTCATCTTCGCCGATGGCGTACGTGAGGTCGCGGTCTGGCTCTATCCCCGGGACCCGGATCTGCCCGGTCTGATCCGTGCGGCCTATCCCGAGCAGGTGGCTGCGCTGCTGCACGCGTACGAGATCACGCCGGAGTTGCTGGACGGCAGCCAGGTCGAACTGGAGATGGTCGGCTACCGACCGCGCCGCCGCGCCGTGCTGCGCGCCACGGTGCCGATCGGCGGGGTGCGTACGGTGTTCTATCTCAAGGTGTTGCGGCAGAAGCTGTTCGAACCGACGCTGCGGCGGCACCAGCTGCTGCTGGGGTCCGGGCTGCCCGCCCCGCAGGTTGCGGCGGCAACCGAGGACTTCCTCCTGGTGCTGCCCGAACTGCCGGGCCGGCCGCTGGCCCATGCCATCTTCGACCCGGTCGCCCCCTGCTCGGCCGAGCAGTTGGTCGGGCTGCTGGACGCCATGCCGCGTGAGGTCGCCACCTTGTCCCGGCGCAGTCCGTGGACCGATGCAATCGACCAGTACGCCGCCATGGTCGCGGCTGCGCTGCCGCCGTTGGAGCCGCGGCTGCGGTGGCTGGTCGACCAGGTGCGAGGCGGTTTGGCGGGCATCGAGCCCGGGAACGAGGCCACCCACGGCGACTTTCACGAGGGACAACTGTTCGTCGCCGACGGCCGGGTGACCGGGTTGCTCGACATCGATACCGTCGGCCCCGGCCGGCGGGCTGACGACCTCGCCTGCCTGGTCGCGCATCTGTCGACCGTGCAACGGATGAGCAGCGTGCAGGCTGCCCGGGTGAGCCAACTGCTGCGGACCTGGATTCCGGTGTTCGACTCGCGGGTCGATCCGGTGGAACTGAGGTTGCGGGCGGCGGGGGTGGTGGTGTCCTTGGCGACCGGTCCCTATCGGGGCCAGGAACCACATTGGGAGGCCGAGACCGATCAGATCGTCTCTGCGGCCGAGCGGCTGGTCCACAGCGCCGGATGAACCGATTGCCGCGCAGCCAGGATGAGAGTCTTCTCATCCTTGTCTCTCGGTGATCTCATCGGCAGGGCGTTGGCTCAATCGTATGCGGACGCGTACCAAGTGGTTCATCGCCGGGGGAGCAGCGGCATTCGTGCTCACCCCGGTGGCCGCGGTGTCCGGGTCGACCACCTTGGACGCCGATCTGCCGCAGCACGGTCTGATGATCGAGGCCCAGGCTGCCGGCACGACTCAGCCCAGCGCGAAGCCGACCGCCAAGAAGAACACGACAACTGCCGTTGCGAAGGGGACCAAGGAGACGAAGGAGCCGACCGGCAAGAAGACGGTGTCCGCGGTCAGTCCGGTCAGCCCGCACACTGCCGTGTCACCGCGAACGGCACTCTCGCCCAAGTCGCCCGGCTGATCCGATCCGGCCGATCTGATCCGGCCTGATCCGACCGATTCAGGTCACGCCGACAGCCGGTAGCCCGCGCCACGGACCGTGACGATCCGTTCGCTGCCGATCTTGTTGCGCAGATAGCGGACGTAGACGTCGACCACGTTCGAACCGGGATCGAAGTCGTAGCCCCATACCCGGGACAGCAGTTGCTCACGGCTGAGCACCTGGTTGGGGTGGCGCAGGAAGGTCTCCAGCAGGGTGAACTCCCGGGCCGAGAGCTCGACCGGCCTGCCGTTGACCGAGACGACCCGGGTACGCAGGTCCAGGCTCAGATCGCCGTGCGCGACCACCACCGCCTGGGCTTGCGGCTGGTCCCGCAACCGGATGCGTACCCGGGCCAGCAGTTCCTCGAAGCGGAACGGCTTGGCCATGTAGTCGTCCGCGCCACCCTCGAGCCCGGCGACGGTGTCGGTGACCGAGTCCCGTGCGGTCAAGATGATGACCGGCAGCGTCGAACCCTGGCCGCGCAGCGCCTCCAGCACCGCGAATCCATCGAGCTGAGGCAGCCCGATGTCCAGCACCATCAGGTCGAACTCGCCGCTGCAGGCGTAGTCCAGGGCTTCCGGGCCGGTACGCGCGATGGTGGTGGACAGCCCGGCGGCTCGCAGCCCCTTCTGCACGAAGGAGGCGATCCGGGGCTCGTCCTCGGCGATCAAGATGGCGGCCATCAGACGGTCTCCTTCGGTAGTCCCTGAGTCGTTGGTCCCTGAGTCGGCAGGCCCTGAGCCGGAAGATGGAGCGTGAACGTCGAGCCCTTTCCGACGTCGGAGGTCAGGGTCACGCGACCGTGATGGGCGACCGCGATCGCCTCGACGATGGCCAGACCGAGACCTGCTCCGTCGTCCGCGCCGGTCGATTCGGAACCGCGCGCGAACCGCTCGAAGATGCGTCGCTGGTCCTCCGGTGCGATGCCGACCCCCTCATCGCGTACCCACAGTCGCACCTCGGGCCCGTACACCCGGCCGCCCACGGCGATCACCGCGCCGGTATCGGTGAACCGCAGCGCGTTCGCCACCAGCTGGATCAGAGCCTGAGTGATCCGTTGCGGATCGAGTTGGACGACCTCGTCGCTGCTCGCCTCCGCCAGCCAGTGCCGATCACCGAGGGTGGTCACCTTGTCCACCACCCCGGCCAGCAGGTCGGCGACCACGACGGGTTCGGGTCGGACGAAGTCCGGTCGCCGGGCCTTGGCCAGCATCAAGATCTCGTCGACCAGTCGCTGCATCCGATCGAGTTCGTCGATGGCCAGGTCGCGCGTCTCGGCGACGTCGTTCGGATCCGTCGGGTCGACCAGCTCGAGGTGCCCGCGCACGATCGTGATCGGGGTCTTCAGCTCGTGGCCGGCGTCATCGAGCAGCCGGCGCTGATTGTCGAAGGAGGCCGAAAGCCGGTCGAGCATCGCATTCATCGTGCGGCCGAGGTCGGCGACCTCGTCCCGGCTGGCCAGCTGGTCCTCGGGTATGCGGTCGGAGAGATCGGTCTCGGTGATGCGTTGCGCTGTCTGGCGCAGGGAACGCAACGGCGACAGCAGCCGGCCGGCGACCTGGTGACCGACGATGCCGATTGCCAGCAAGGCGACCAGGCAGACGGCGGCGTACGTCAGGTGGGTCCGGACCACGGGTTCGAAGGCGAGCCGGACATCGACGGCGGCGACGTAGTGCCCGAGATCGGAGGAGCCCTTGACCTGGACGGGGACGGAGATGAAGGCGATGTCGGGGTGGGCTGCGGTCGAGATGCGTTGCAGCCGGACCGGCTCCTCGGGCTTGACCGCTGCCGCGGCAGCGACCAGCTCGGCATCGTCCTCCAGCGACTTCTGGCTCGGTTCCTCCGAGCTGGGCACCCACTCGATCTGGCCATTGACAAGGCCGAAGATCGCCTCGTTGGGATCGGGCACCGAGCTTTTGATGGCGGCCCAGAGCAAGTCGCCGGGCCCTTTGATCGCCCGCCCGGTCTGACCCTGTCCGGCCAGTACGGCGACGGTGTTGATCTCGTCGTTCTCCTGCGCCAGCGAACTGCGGATGCTGTCCAGCGTCTGATCACGGGCAATCAGGTAGGACGCGCCGCCGGCTCCGATCATGCCCAGGGCAGTGGTCATCAAGACGGCGGTGAGGATCCGGGCGCGGACCGACAGCGGCCGCCGCCGTTTCCGTGCCCGCGACCAGGGCCCGCGTCGCCAGGGTCTGCGATCGGCGGGCACCCGACCATCTTGCCAAAGCCGACTGAGCGCGGCGATGAATCGCCGGTGAGAACACTCTCATGCGGACGTCGGGTACTGGACGCGGCGAGCGGCACGGGGTGGGCTGCCTGTCACACCGTCGGCGGTGTAACAACGGTCGCTCGCTTGCGGCTCACGGCGGACCTGACGGGAGACCGGAGCTGAGACTGCCAGTCGGGTACCTCGGATGCCGCGCGTTCCGGTGTTGGCCGCCCGGCCTTGCCGAAGAGGGCCAGTGCTCGTGCGCTCCCGGGAGTGAAGCGTGGACAGTATGCGATCCCGTCGAAGCCCCCGGCCTTGAACGCAATCGCATGCCGATGGGTGAGCGAGTAGGGCGCACCTCCGGAGATTTCCCGGGTGACGAAGCCTGCCGCATCTTTGTGATCGGTGTCAGCGACGTCGGACGGCTGGACGTACAGGGATGGGTCGACGAGGGAGACAGCGGTGCCGACCAGTGAAACCGGCGGCAGGAAGCGGTGGCGTCCCCAGGTGGTGCCGAGCCGTTCCCGGACTGCTGCTTCGACGTCGTTGGCGACGTAGCAGGTGCCCTCGGGATGAGGTAAGTCGAAGCGACCATCAGGCGCCCCTGCCGGAGGGACAGAGGCGAACCACCAGCACCCGCGATCCGCTTGGCCGAGGTGGCCGTCGGAATGGGCGCGGTACCACCCAGACGGACCGAAACTGCTGAGTCGGGGGAACTCGGCTGCCAACACGGCGGGATCTGCAGGCTCGCCGAGCTGAATGTCGTCGCGGCTCATACGAGCATGCGTGCGACGTCGGCCTCGGCCAGGTGCCGTACCCGCTCGGCGTCCCCGGACTCCGCAAGCCATTCTGCACTGGTCTTCTGATTCAGGTCGTCTTGAGGCGTGCAGAGCCACAGGGCTTTGGAGAACCCATCGGTGGCGACCTGATTCAACTCCTGCAAGATCGCCGGAAGCCCGGCCAACACCTTCAGGTGGTGATCGAACTGCCACACCGGATAGAGGATCGAACCGTCGTCGGCCTCGACTCCGAGCAACGTGTCGCGCTGGACGCGGCCGGCCAGAGCCTGTCGAGTGACGCCGAGCCGCTGCCTGAGTCCGCTCGTGTCGTAGTACGGACCCAACATCTCCGTCGGATCATCGTGGTCCGGAAGCCGTTCAGCGATAGCTTGAAGTGCCGCCTCAGCTTCGGGCCGGCTGAGCGTGCCGTCATCGACCAGGGGCATGATGCGTTCCCGCACTCGCCGCGTCACCTCTCCGGGCTCAGGGCGGCGGTCGGCCCGCTGAGTCTTCGGAGACTTGGCCGGGTTGATCGTCTTCTTGGCGATGCGAACAAAGTCATCGAGCGTTTGATCCGGGCCGTGGGCGAGCGTTTCGAGCAGGGCCAGGTTCACCCTGATTCCCGCCCTTGTCAGGCCATCGCTGAAATCGACATAGGAGATGCGTCGCAGACGTAGCTTGGCCTCGACCACGCGCCTGGCCGAGCGACTACGTGACGGTTTGTTGCCGAGTTCACCCGCAGAGCGGCGCGTGGTCTTGGAACGCGCCGGCCTGCGCACCTTGGTTGTGACCATCCGCCAACCCCCCTCTATCGATGCGTCAATGGCGTCAATGGTAACGCGCGGTGCGGAGCGTCGATGCTTAGCCCAGGTCCGGCTGCGAGGATTGGGTGGTGTTCTTCCGGTTTTTCGATTCTGCACGGTCGCTGCCATGAGTTTGTGGAGCGATGACACCGCGGGCCTGGTGGTGCTTCCCGACGGACGTCAGGTCCGTGGCCGCGGTCTGCGGAACTCTCTCCCTGCCGGCGACGAAACTCCTGAGTTCGGCCTCTACCTCACCGGAAGGCCGTACGAAGCAAACGAATGGGAGTCCCGATGGGTCCGCTGGCCGGACTTCCGGTTGCCGCACAACCCGGCGGATGCCGTCGCGGCGATCCTCGACGCGCACGACCGGGCTGCGACTCAGCGGGTCGAAGTCGCCTGCGACGGCGGCATCGGACGTACCGGTACGACCATCGCCCTGCTGGCCCGGTTGGCTGGGATCTCGGCGGCCGAGGCGGTCGCCTGGACTCGAGCCAACTACCGACCCGATGCCGTCGAGACCCCCTGGCAGCGGCGATTCGTGGCTACCACCGCGCTCCCCGGGAGGTCGTGAACCGCTACACCGGAAGGCGACCGGCGGGGAAGCCGCCATTGCAGTACAGCAGTTGTCCGTTGGTCCACGCGCCCTCAGGGGAGAGCAGGAAGCGGATCAGATTCGCGATGTCGGTCGGTGTGCCGAGTCGTCCGGTGGGTTGCTGGGCGATACCTGATGCACGGATCTCGTCGTCCATCCAGCCGGTGTCGATCGGGCCAGGATTGATCACATTGGCGCGCAGGCCGCGGTCGGCCAGTTCGTGTGCGGAGGCGAGCACCAGCCGGTCCAGACCTCCCTTGGTCACGCCGTACGGCAGATTCCCGACCGTGTGATCGCTGGTCAGCGCGATCACCGCGCCCCCAGTATCGGGCAGTTGCTTGGCGAAGGCAGCGAGCAGCAGCCAGGTGGCGCGGATGTTGACGGCGTAGTGCCGATCGAAGCTGGCCACCGTGGTGTCGAGGATGCCGGAGTCCACCGATTCCGTGTGCGACATCACCAGCGCGTCGAGTGGACCGAGTTCCTCGGCGGCGCTGGCGACCACCTGGGCCGGCACCTCGGGATCCTCGAGATCTCCCGGCACCAGCACCACCCGGCGACCTGCGCGACGAAGCTCGTCGGCCAGGCTTTCCGGGTCGTCGGGGCGGCCGTCGAGACCCAACCGCTCGTCGTACGGCTGCCAGTAGGACAGCGCCAGATCCCAACCGTCCTGGGCCAGTCCGGCCGCGATCCCGGCAGCGATGCCGCGCCGACGACCGACGCCGGTGAGTAGGGCAGTGGGCATACCGAATCCTCCTCGAGATGTCGGTCGCCGACCCTACCCGGTTCGCCGGCCTACAGTCCGGCCTTTTCCAGCGCGTCCTCGTACACGTCGAGGGCATCGCCTTCGGAGAGCCCGCTGGCCACGGCATCGGTGTAGACCCTCTCCAGGGTCTCGCCGATCGGCTCATAGCGGGCCAGCCAGCGCTCCTGGTCGTGTCGCCAGTAGCCGATGATCGTGAACCGGTCGGTGGTCCAGCCGAGCTCGCGGCGTACGTACTTGCGGACCGTGCGGGAATCCGCAGCCTCCCCGGCGAACCAGATGTAGCCGGGCCCGGCCGGGAACTCGAACTGCTTCAGCACCTCGAACAGCCGGCTCGGGCCGTGGCCGTTGCCACTGATCAGCCACTGCGAGGAAACCGTTGCAGCACTGTTGAACGTCTGCTGATCCGCCTCGGTGACCACCTCCGCCACCGCGATGGCACGCATACCGGCCGGCAGTTCCTCGAGGATGCGCCCGAGTGCCGGCAGGCCGGTCAGATCGGCCAGTAGCAATTGCCAGGTGGTGTCGGCGGGGGGTGAGTACCAGCCCTTGGCCGGGCTCAGATAGACGACGTCGCCGGCCTGCGCCTGGCTCGCCCAGGTTGCGGCCGCGCCGCCGACATGGCGGACGAAGTCGATCACCATCTCGGGCTTCTCGGGGTCGAATCGACGCACCGTGTAGCTGCGGATCTCCGGTTCGTCGTCAGTCGGATAGTCCAAGGTGCCGTCGGCTTGGCGTACCGGATCGGGAGCGTGGCGCTCGCCCGGCCGGGGCAGGACCACCACGAGTCGCTCGTCGGGATCGCCGCTGCTGACGAACCGGCGCAGATCCTCACCGCCGAAGACGATCCGGATCATGGTCGGCGTCAGGGCCACCACCGTGCGTACCTCAGCTCGGTAGTAGTCGTCGTAATACCCCATAAGGACAGCCTATCCTTGGTCTGCCTAGCCTTTTGGCTCGATCAGTCCAAGGGAGCGCCGAGTTCGCGTTCGATCTGCTCGATGGTGGGCAGTGCAGTCTGCAGCGGTTCGGGCAGCGACTCGACGAGTTGGTACTCGGCAATACCGAGGGGCTTGGAGTTGTCCTCCAACGCGTACTCGGCGACGACCTGGTTCTTGTTCTTACACAGCAGCAACCCGATGGTCTTTCCATCGGCCGATGGGTCACGCACCTGGCGATCGACCGCGGTCATGTAGAAGCTGGGCTGGCCGAGGTGCTCGGGCTTGAACTTCTCGGCCTTCAGCTCGATGACGACGTATCGATGGAGCTTGACTTGGTAGAACAGCAGATCAAGCCAGAAGTCGTCGCCGCCGACCTCCACATGGACCTGCCGGCCGACGAAAGCGAACCCAGCTCCCAGCTCGAGCAGAAACTCGGTGACGTGATTGATGAGTGCATCCTCGATGGCGCGCTCCTCGGCTTCTTCGCCGAGCCCGAGGAAGTCCAGCCGGTAGGGGTCCTTGAGCGACTCTCGGGCGAGTTCCGAGTCGGGCAGGGAAAGGGTGGCATCGAAGTTGGTGACGGCCAGGCCCTGACGCTCGATGACCTTGCGCTCGATCTGGATCGTCAATACGTTCCGCGACCAGCCGTGATGGACGGCCGCTTCGGCGCATCGGAGGCGCTCGTCGGGAGTCTTGAGCTTGGTGATCAGGACGAGGTTGTGGCCCCATGGCAATTGGCCAACAGCCTGTTGGCCAATTGCGTCCGCCGGCCACATGGGCGGCATGCTGCCAGGCACCTGCGACATTGCGGCTGGTGACACTTTCACGCGCTCGGCGGCAGTAGGTGAGAAACTGGCGCGGTGCAGGTCCAGACGTCCACGAGTTCACGACTCCAGCTGATCACCGAGGAAATCGACCGTCTGTATCCAGAACTCGTCGAGATCCGGCGCGACATCCATGCGCATCCAGAGGTGGGTCACGAGGAATACCGGACCACCCAGCTGGTCCTCGACACCCTGGCCAGAGTCGGTTTGCACGCCGAGGTGCTCAGCGTCGGCACCGGTGCGGTCTGCGACATCCTCCCGTTCGACTCAGACTCAGGCCCCAATCCCGACCCGAACTCCGACTCCGGCGCTCCGGCAGGTCTCGTCGGGCTTCGGGCTGACCTGGACGCATTGCCGATCACCGACGGCAAGAGCGTGCCCTACCGGTCGCGTACCGACGGCATCTGTCACGCTTGCGGCCACGACGTGCACACCACCATCGTGCTCGGCACCGGCCTGGTGCTCGCCCGACTGCGAGAGCAGGGCCAGCTACATCGGGGCGTACGGCTGATTTTCCAGCCGGCGGAGGAGACCAGTCCCGGCGGGGCGCTCGACGCCATCGCGTCGGGCGCGCTGGACGGGGTCAGCGAGGTGTACGCGTTGCACTGCGATCCGCGCACCGAGGTCGGCAAGATCGCGCACCGAGTGGGTCCGATCACCTCCGCCGTGGACCAGGTCACCGTCACCGTCACCGGCAGTGGCGGTCACACCTCTCGGCCACACCTGACCGCCGACGTCATCGGCGCCCTTGGCGCCATCGCCACCGAGACCCAACTGCTGCTGTCACGCCGGGTCGACCCGCGGAGCGGCCTGTCGTTGATGTGGGGGCGGATCCATGCCGGCTCCGCGCCCAACGCAATTCCGCAGGTCGGCGTGATCGAGGGCACGCTGCGCGCGCTCGACGAGGACGGCTGGCGCAAGGCGCAGGGGCTGATCGGCGAGTTGCTGGGCCAGATCGTCGCGCCCTTCGGCGCGGGTGTCGAGGTGTCCTTGACTGCCGGGGTCCCACCGGCGGTGAACCATCAGCTGGGCGTCGAGCGGCTCAGCGAAGCGGCCCGAGCCATGCTGGGGCCGGCCGGTGTCGCGGTGACCGACCAGTCACTCGGCGGGGAGGACTTCGCCTGGATGCTGCAGCGAGTACCTGGCGCGATGGCACGACTGGGGGTCCGGCCGGTCGGTCAGGACGCGGTTCCCGACATCCACCAACCCACGTTCGATGTCGACGAGCGTTGCATCGGGGTAGGGATCGCCACGCTTGCCGCCCTTGCCAGTCGGCCGGTCGATTCGGCGACCTGACAGGATCGGGGTACACCTGTCACACAAAGAGGGAGTCCGCGATGGCGAGTACGCCGATTGACTGGGAGGGACTGCGCAAGGTGGCGCGCGCGATCACCAAGCGCGCGTACGCGCCGTACTCGAAGATCTCTGTCGGCACGGCGGGTGTGGTCGACGACGGTCGGATCATCGTGGGCTGCTCGGTGGAGAACGCCGCGTACGGGGCCGCGCTGTGCGCGGAGTGCGGCCTGGTGTCGGCGCTGCACGCCGGTGGTGGTGGCCGCCTGGTCGCGGTGTCGTCGAGTGACACGCGGGGGCAGCGGCGGGTGCCCTGCGGCCGCTGTCGGCAAGTGCTGTGGGAGCACGGCGGGCCCGGCCTCCTGGTCGACACACCCCAAGGCATCCGACGACTGGAGGAGTTGTTGCCGCAGGCCGCGGGAGCCGAGTATCCAAGCCAGGTGCACAGCTGATGTGGGACAGCCTCACCGGTGACGCGGCGTCACTCATCACGTCGTTGCTGACGACCACGCTGATCCTCAACGTCTTCTTGGCGATCATCCCGATGTTTCGCGAGCGGCGGGAGCCGAACTCGCTGTGGGCCTGGATTCTGGTGATGTTCTTCATCCCGGTATTCGGGTTCTTGCTGTGGTTGTTCGTCGGCCGCCGGCTGACCAAGGCCAAGATCTTCGCGAGGCTCGACGGAGCGGGAATCGACTACGAGGGGCTGGTCAGCGAACAGAACCGGGCTCTCGCCACCGGTACGTTGACGCTGAGCAACGACGTCGCTCGCCGCAACGCCAACGTGGTGGAACTACTGCTCACCGATGACGGCGCCCCGATCACCGAGGACAACGCTGTCGAGGTCTTCCATGACGGCGAGGAGAAGTTCGAGCGGCTGATCGCCGACATATTCGCCGCCACGAAGCACGTACACATCTACTACTACATCTTCCGTGCCGACCGGCTCGGCAGCCGAATCCTCGCCGCACTGACCGATCGGGCCAAGGCCGGCGTCGAGGTGCTGATCTTCTGGGACGATCTCGGTGGCCGGGACGTCCACAAGCAGGACATCGCTCCGCTGCTCGCTGCCGGTGGCAAGGTCGCGGTCTTCTTCAAGAGCAAGGTTCCGCTGGTCAACTTTCGGGTCAACAACCGTACGCACCGCAAGCTCGTGGTGATCGACGGCACGATCGGTTACATCGGAGGCTTCAACGTCGGCGACGAGTACCTCGGGAGAGATCCCAAGTTCGGCTACTGGCGCGACACTCATTTCCGGGTGGTCGGCAGCGCGGTGGCGAGCATCCAACGCCGGCTGTTGATCGACTGGAATGCCGCCGCCGAGCCGGAGGACCGGGTCACCTGGCGCGAGGACTACTTCTCGGTGCCGGAGTTGCCGCCCGGAAACGTAGCCCTGCAGATCGCCTCCAGCGGGCCGGATTCGGAGTGGGAGCGGATCAAGTTCGGCTATCTCAAGCTGATCCACACCGCCCGCCACTCGTTGTGGATTCAGACCCCGTATTTCATGCCGGATTTCTCGGTGCTGGATGCGCTCAAAATCGCCGCTCGTGCCGGTCTCGACGTCCGACTGATGATTCCGGACAAGCCTGATCACCCGTTGGTCTACCCCGCGACGCTGAGCTATGCCGACGAGTTGGCCCAGGCGGGTGCGCGGGTGTTCATCTATCGCAACGGGTTCGTGCACGCCAAGACACTGCTGGTCGATCACGAGATGGGCTCGGTCGGGACCGCGAACATGGACTACCGCAGCTTCCGGCTCAACTTCGAGGTGTGCGCGTTCTTCTACGATGCCGAGCTGGGCGCCCGGCTGCGCGACATCTATCTCGACGACCTGACCTTGTGTACGCCGTTCGACCGGGATGTCGCCTTCGGTGAACACCGGCGCCTGTGGGCCCTCAAGGAAGGCGTCTCTCGGCTGGTGTCGCCGTTGTTGTGAGTCTTCCCGCGGGTCCTAGAGTCAAGGTGTGGATGAGTACCTCGAGCTGAACCGGGCCATGTGGGACGAGCGGGCTCCGGCTCACGCCGCCTCGCCCGACTACCAGGTGGAGCGGTTCCTCAGCGATCCGGAGCACATCTCCCAGGTGGTGGCGTTCGACCGGCCGCGACTGGGCGACGTCTCGGGTCTCCGTGGGGTGCATCTGCAGTGCCACATCGGCACCGACACCCTGTCCCTGGCGCGACTTGGGGCAACCATGACCGGGCTGGACTTCTCGGATGCCTCGATCGCCCAGGCGCGGGCCCTCGCCGAGCGGACCGGTACGCCGATCGACTTCCACGTCAGCGACGTCTACGGCGCGGTCGACGTACTCGGCCCGGAGGGCTACGACCTGGTTTTCACCGGGGTCGGGGCGCTTTGCTGGTTGCCTGATATCGCTCGCTGGGCTCAAGTGGTGGCCGGGCTGCTGAAGCCGGGTGGTCGGCTGTTCGTCCGCGAGGGCCATCCGATCCTGTGGGCGGCCGATCAGGATCGGTTGGACGGCTCGCTGGTGATCGACTTCCCGTACTTCGAGCGTTCCGAGCCGACCATCTGGGACGAGCCGGGGACGTACGTCAGCACCGAAGCCGAGTTCGCCAACACCCGGTCGGCGGAGTGGAATCACGGCATCGGGGAGATCCTGACGGCGGTGCTGGATGCCGGCCTGACCATCACCGGTTTCGAGGAGCATCGCAGCGTGCCCTGGCAGGCGATGCCGGACATGGTGGCCGGTGAGGACGGGGAGTTCCGGTTGCCGGACCGGCCCGACCGGATGCCGCTGACGTACACCCTCCAGGCGGCGAAGCCCCACTAGCACCCGAGTTGTCAGATTCTGTGGTCGCTCGAGCGACCACAGAATCTGACAAGTCGCAGCGTTGGGGGCCACTAGGCTGGCGCCCATGAGTTCACGCGTGTTGACTGCTGTCGCGTGGCCGTATGCCAACGGCCCCCGACACATCGGTCATGTTTCCGGATTCGGTGTCCCTTCCGACGTCTTCTCCCGGTACATGCGGATGAGCGGCCACGACGTGCTGATGGTCTCCGGCACCGACGAGCACGGCACCCCGATCCTGGTCCAGGCCGAGCGCGAGGGTCGGTCGACCCGGGAGACCGCCGACAAATACAACCGGGTGATCGCCGAGGACCTGCAGGGTCTCGGGCTCTCGTACGACCTGTTCACCCGCACCATCACCAAGAACCACTACCGCGTCGTCCAGCAGATGTTCAAGGGTCTGTACGACAACGGGTACGTCGTCGCGAAGCAGACCAAGGGCGCTGTGTCGCCGTCGACCGGGCGGACACTGCCCGACCGCTACATCGAGGGCACCTGTCCGATCTGCGGGTACGACGGCGCCCGCGGCGACCAGTGCGACAACTGTGGCAACCAGCTCGACCCGACCGACCTGATCAAGCCGCACAGCCGGATCAACGGCGAGACGCCGAAGTTCGTCGAGACGGAGCACTTCTTCCTCGACCTGCCGGCGCTGTCCGGTTCGCTCGGCAGCTGGCTGTCGTCCCGCACCGACTGGCGGCCCAACGTGCTCAAGTTCAGCCAGAACCTGCTGGAGGACCTGAAGCCGCGGGCGATCACCCGTGACCTCGACTGGGGTGTACCCGTGCCGTTGGCGGGCTGGGAGGACCAGCCGATGAAGCGGCTCTACGTCTGGTTCGACGCCGTGATCGGCTATCTGTCGGCCTCGGTCGAGTGGGCACACCGGACCGGTGACCCTGAGGCCTGGCGGCAGTGGTGGGAGAACCCGGACGCCCTCGGCTACTACTTCATGGGCAAGGACAACATCGTCTTCCACTCCGTCATCTGGCCCGGCATTCTGCTCGGCCACAACGGACAGGGCGACCACGGTGGCCAGGTCGGACCGATGGGGGAGCTGCGGCTGCCCGACGAGATCGTCTCCAGCGAGTTCTTGACCATGAGCGGTTCGAAGTTCTCCACCTCGCGCGGGCAGGTCATCTACGTCGGAGACTTCCTGAAGGAGTTCGGTCCGGACGCGCTGCGCTACTTCATCGCGGTGGCCGGGCCGGAGAACCAGGACACCGATTTCACCTGGGACGAGTTCGTGCGGCGCAACAACTTCGAGCTGGCGAACGAGTGGGGCAACTTGGTCAACCGCTCGGTCTCGATGGCGCACAAGAATGTCGGCGCCATTCCCGAGGCGCTGGATCTGCGCGACGTCGACCACGATCTGCTCGGCGTCTCGAAGCAGGGTTTCGACACGGTCGGGGCGCTGTTGCGCCGGAGTCGGTTCAAGCAGGCGATCACCGAGGCGATGCGGGTCGTGGGCGCGGCGAACAAGTACCTCTCCGACACCGAGCCGTGGAAGCTGAAGGCCGATCCGGCCCGCCGCGACACCGTGCTGCACACCGCGTTGCAGGTGGTCTCCGACGCCAACACGATGCTCACGCCGTTCCTGCCGCACGCCGCGCAGAAGGTGCACGAGGCACTCGGCGGCGAGGGTGTCTGGGCGGCCCAGCCGGAGATCCGGACGGTCAGCGAGGAGGGCGGGCCGGACTATCCGGTGCTGATGGGCGACTATGCCGACGAGCAGGCAGTCTGGGAGTCCCGGCCGATCAAGCCCGGTACGCCGCTGTCGAAGCCGACCCCGCTGTTCACCAAGCTGGACGAGAAGCTCGGCCAGACCGGTCCGGACTTCGCCCGGCTGGACTAGCTCACCTCCTGGTCACCCGGTAGATCCCGTCCTGGCCGGAGCCGTTGGAGGTGGCGAAGTAGAGCGCGCCGTCCGGTCCCTGCTGCACGGTGCGGATCCGGCCGTACGAGGTGAGGATCGTCTCTTCGGCGGTGATCGTGTTCCCGCTGAGCGTGAACACCTTGACCCCTTCGCCCTTCAACATCGCCACTGCCAGTCGACCGTTCCATGTGCCCCACTGCTTGCCGGTGAGGAACGCCGCACCGCTGGTCGCGACGGTGGACTGGCCTGAACTCCACTTGGCGCTGTGCGCACTGGGAAAGCGCTTCTTGTCGGTCATCGACCGTCTCTCGTTGTAGCCGGGGGTCGGACACCAGCCGTAGTTGGCACCCTTGGCGAGCAGGTTGATCTCGTCGTCGCGGGAGGTCCCATGCTCGACGCTCCACATCTGGCCGGAGCCAGGTCGGAAGGCAAGCCCTTGGACGTTGCGATGTCCGTACGTCCAGATGTAACGGGCCTTGCCGCCCTTGGCGTAGAACGGGTTGGACTTCGGGATCGATCCGCTGCTGCGGACCCGGAGGACCTTGCCTCCGAGAGACTTCAGGTTCTGCGGAACTGTCCCGGTCGCCGTGTCGCCGGTGCCGATGTAGAGCATCTTCGGTGAACGGAAGCGCAGCCGGCAGCCGGAGTGACGACCCTTGCTCGACAGGGGAATGCCCTTGACCAGCACCTTCACCTTCTTCGCCGAGGTGTCGGAGGTGAGGCGCCACTTCCAGACCTCGATGTCCTTGGCCTTCCCCTTGGAGGTGGCCACGGCCATGCAGGTGTAGAAGTACTTGTTCGAGCTCGCCTTCGGGTCGGCGACCACGCCGAGCATGCCGGACTCACCCTTGGCGTAGATCTTGGGCAGCGCCATCGACACCCTCTTCGGCCCGGCCGTCCCGCGCTGGGACCAGATCCCGCCGCCACGCTGGTCGAAGAGCATCAACGAACCGATCCAGGTCACATCCCAGGGGATCGTGCGGCTGCTGGCGACCTTCGTGACGGTCAGGGTAGGTGCGGCGGACGCTGATGGCAGCGCAAACGATCCCGTGAAGGTGACGATGGCGGCGAGGAGGAGAGAGCTGAGCAGGGCACGGAGGTTCCGTCGGGGCATGGTGGGGCTCCAGTTTGATCGCGTGGCCCCCGAGCCGAACGCATCTTAACCGTCAATTGACCCTTGCTGACCATCGAGACCAGTGACACCAAAGACTCAATTCGGCACGCGGCTGACCGCGCACCAGACAAACGCGGTGAGTGTGAAGGGCCCGTTCGGACTGCCCAGCAGTTCGTAGCCGTGGGCACGGACGCGAGCACGCTGATCCTCGGTCATCCGGGCGTACTGGGCGCCGACCGGACCCGCGCCACCGGTGAAGGACGACCACCAGTCGTCCGCATCCGCGTACTGAGCGGTGGCGGGCAGCGAGGACTCGGTCACCTCGGCAAGTCCGGCATCGGCGAGCAGGCCGGCCAGCTGACCCTGCCGTCGTCCGAACAACTCGGCCTCGCCGCGGGCGGCCGGGTCGACACAGGACACGGCCTGCCAGTAGGTCGTGATCAGCGGCATCCGCTCGATCTCCCAGAAGCAGAGGCCGACCCGGCCCCCGGGCTTGGTGACGCGCCGCATCTCGGCGGCGGCCCGGCCCGGGTCCTGCAGGAAACCGGCGATCAGCGAGCCCAGACTGACGTCGAACGTGCCGGCGCCCCAGGGCAGTTCCTCGGCGACGCCATGGCGTACGTCGACCCCCGGATAGCGGTCATGGCAGGCCGTCACGAAGGGCGGAGACGGATCGATCGCCGCCACGTTGTCGGCACCGAGGCGGCGTACGAGTTCGCCGGTCAGACCGCCGGGCCCGCAGCCGACATCCAACGCCCGTTGGCCGTCCTCGACACCGGCGGCATCGGCGAACGCCACTCCGAGGGTGGGAAGGTAGCGCCCCATCAACCGGTCGTACGCCGACGCGGCAACAGCGAACAGCCCGGGCGAATCCTGAGCAGCCATGGCGATCACCTCCCCCAACACTTTCCCCTCGTGGGCGCACGATAGTCCGCTGCGATGCGACAGAGCAGAGACAGCGCCGGAACAATGCGCCCGAAGAATGCGCCTGGGACCGGCGAAGGTCAGGCGCCGACGGTCGCCCGAAAGGGATCGGCCGGGTAGACACCCAGGATGTGCACGTCGGTGGTGAAGAACCTCAGTTCCTCCAGCGCCCGGCTCAGCCCGAGATCGTCGGGATGGCCGTCGACCTCGGCCAGGAACTGGGTGGCGGTGAACTCGCCGTTCACCATGTACGACTCCAGCTTGGTCATGTTCACGCCGTTGGTCGCGAAACCGCCGAGTGCCTTGTAGAGCGCCGCCGGCAGGTTGCGCACGTTGAAGATGAAACTGGTGACGACCGGCCCGTTGCCGACCGGCGCCTCAATGTACTCCGGTGACAGCAGCACGAACCGGGTGGTGTTGTGCTCCTCGTCCTCGACCTCGCGGGCCAGCACCTCCAGGCCGTAGATGTCGGCGGCCAGCGGGGGCGAGATGGCTGCCTGGGTGATGTCTGCGGCTTCGGCGATCTCCCGGGCGGCGCCGGCGGTGTCACCGGCGATCTGCGGAGTCCAGCCGTGCCGCTTGATGATCTTGCGGCACTGGCCGAGCGCATGGACGTGACTGTGCACCGTCCTGATCGAGTCCAAGGTGGTGCCGGGCACGCCCATCAGGTGGAACCGGATCCGCAGGAAGTGCTCGGCGATGATGTGCAGACCCGAGTTGGGCAGGAAATGATGGATGTCGGCCACCCGCCCTGCGATGGAGTTGTCGATCGGGATGATCGCCAGATCGGCCTCGCCGGCATCGACAGCAGCGAAAACGTCCTCGAAGGACGCGCAGGGCATCGCCTCGGCCTCGGGGTAGTGCTTGGCGCAGACGATGTGGGAGTTGGCGCCTGGTTCGCCTTGATAGGCGATCCGCTGCGGATTCGTACTGTTCACGAGGACCTTCTGCTCACGAGGTCTTAGTGTGCCCTCTTCCGTTACACAGTCGCGGCTCTTTCCGCCCCTTGACGAGCGTGTCCGAGTGAGTTCGCCGGCGGTTTCGTTCATCCGGCGTCGGGACGGGATTGCCTACTGAGACACTGGGAAATCGCCCGCCGTGCAGGGTACGTTGCCGGACATGAGTGAGAGTTGGTCCTTCGAAACCCGCCAGATTCATGCCGGCCAGGAGGCCGACCCCGCCACCGGTGCCCGGGCGCTGCCGATCTACCAGACAACGTCCTACGTGTTCAACAGCACCGACCACGCCGCGAACCTCTTCGCCTTGAAGGAGTTCGGCAACATCTACACCCGGATCATGAATCCGACGACCGATGTCGTCGAGAAGCGGCTGGCCTCCCTCGAAGGAGGCATCGGTGCGCTGCTGGTCGCGTCCGGTCAGTCGGCGGAGACGCTGGCTCTGCTGAACGTCGCCGAAGCCGGCTCGCACATCGTGGCCAGCCCGAGCCTGTACGGCGGCACCTACAACCTGCTGCACTACACGTTCCCCAAGCTCGGCATCGAGGTCTCCTTCGTTGCCGACCCGGACGACCTCGAGTCCTGGAAGTCAGCCGTCCGGCCCAACACCAAGGCGTTCTTCGCCGAGACGATCTCCAATCCGAAGCAGGACATCCTCGACATCGAGAACGTGGCGGCGTTGGCCCACGAGGTCGGCGTGCCGTTGATCGTCGACAACACTGTCGCCACTCCGTATCTGATCCGGCCGCTGGAGTGGGGCGCCGACGTGGTCGTGCACTCGGCCACCAAGTATCTCGGCGGACACGGCACCGCCATCGGCGGCGTGATCATCGACGCCGGCCGGTTCGACTACGCCGCGGATCCGGAAAGATTCCCGCAGTTCAACGAGCCGGACCCGAGCTATCACGGACTCCGCTATGCCCCCGATCTGGGCATAGGAGGCGCTCTCGGTGCCAACCTGGCCTACATCCTCAAGGCGCGAGTTCAGTTGCTCCGGGACCTCGGGCCGGCCGCGTCGCCGTTCAACGCCTTCCTGATCGCCCAGGGTCTGGAGACCCTGAGCCTGCGGATGGAGCGGCATGTCGCGAACGCCCAGCGGGTCGCCGAGTGGCTGGCAGCCAGGGACGAGGTGGAAAGCGTCGCGTACGCCGGATTGCCGACCAGCAAGTGGCATGGGCTGGCGCAGAAGTATGCCCCACTCGGTTCGGGCGCGGTGCTGGCCTTCGAGATCGCCGGTGGGCTGGAGGCGGGCAAGCGGTTCGTCAACGCCCTGCAGCTGCACAGCCACGTGGCCAACATCGGCGACGTCCGGTCGCTGGTGATCCACCCTGCCTCGACGACGCACAGTCAGCTCAGCGCTGACGAGCAGTTGTCCACCGGTGTCACCCCCGGTCTGGTTCGGCTCGCCGTGGGGATCGAGAACATCGACGACATCCTGGCTGACCTGGAGACCGGCTTCCTGGCATCCAAGGAGGTCTGATTCCTGGCTGGCAGCCGGGCGATCCGGTCGGTCACCGGCAGTTCGTCGACCTCGGGGCGTTGCCGTTGGAGTGGTCGCCGGAGCCCCTCCCCGGTGCGCGGGTGGCTTACGAGACTTGGGGTGAGCTGTCGGCTGCCCGGGACAATGCCGTACTGATCCTGCATGCCCTCACCGGTGACAGCCATGTCGTGGGTGAGACCGGTCCGGGGCATCCGACCCCGGGCTGGTGGGGGACCCTTGTCGGTTCGGGTGGTTGGATCGACACCGATCGGTGGTACGTCGTCGCCCCCAACATCCTCGGCGGCTGCCAGGGCACCATCGGCCCGGGCTCGCCTGCGCCGGACGGTCGGCCGTGGGGATCCCGGTTTCCGCGGCTGACCACCCGCGACCAGGTCGCTGCCGAGATCGCATTGGCTGACCGGCTGGGGATCGATCAGTGGGCGCTGGTGGTCGGAGGGTCGGCCGGCGGCATGCGGGCGGTCGAATGGGCTGTCTCCGTCCCGGATCGGGTGTCCCGGCTGATGCTGCTCGCGACGACCGCTGCGGCGTCGGCCGATCAGATCGCTTGGTGTCATGCCCAGATCCGGGCCATCACCTCCGATCCGGACTGGGCCGTTGGCGACTATCCGCGTTCCCGCGGGAACGTTTCGCCTGATCCGGTCGCCGGGCTCAGGGTGGCTCGCCAGATCGCCCACATCACCTACCGGTCGGCTTCGGAGCTCGCGGTGCGGTTTGGCCGGAGTGATCAGACGGGCGAGTCTGTTGCCGATGGCGGGCGGTATGCCGTGCAGAGCTATCTCGATCATCATGGGCACAAATTGTCCCGGCGCTTCGACGCCGGGTCTTATGTGACTCTCACCGAAGCGATGAACAGTCACGACGTCGGTCGCGATCGAGGTGGCATTGAGGCTGCCCTGGGCCGGGTGACGGCGCGAACCATCGTCGCCGGGATCGACTCCGACCGGCTCTATCCATTGGAACAGAGTGCCCAACTCGCCGCCGGCATCCCGACCGCTGGGCCGGTGCGGGTGATCAGCTCCGCCCATGGTCATGACGGGTTCCTGATCGAGGTCGACTCCGTCGGCAGGATCGTCTCGGAGCTGCTGAGTTCTTGAGGGATAGCTGCCTGCGGCGGGCCGCTAGAACGTGAGGTGGGTCGGGCGACCGGCTACGAGCGTCGCCGCCACGCCGATCTCTCGTAGCTGGCGGGCTGCGTCTGCGGTGGTCGACGTCGGAGCGAGCGGATCTTGGTCGAGCAGCACCAGGTCGCCGGGGCCGCCGAGGTGGAGAGTGGACTGGCCGTCGGTACTTGCCGCGAGGGCCTCGGCCGGGGTCAGAGCTTCGGCAGCGTTCCAAGGCTCCCGATCGTCGTTGCTGCGGTGTACGGCAGCGGCCATGGCCAACCACGGATCCAACGCTGCGACCGGCGCGTCGGAGCCGAGGGCGAGTTCGACCCCGGCGTCGAGCATCGACCGGAGCGGGAAACAGCGGTCGGCCCGGTCCGGCCAGCAGACCCGAGTCACGTCGCGGTCATCGAGCAGATGAGCCGGCTGCACGCTGGCCCGCAGCCTGAGGGCCGCCATCCGGGCGAGATCCTGAGAGCGTACGAGTTGAGCGTGTTCGAGGCTGCCCTGGGCGCCTGTGGCTTCAAAGGCGTCCAGGGCGATGCTGACCGCAGCATCGCCGATGGCGTGCAACGCGATCTTTAGCTGATTCGAGGTGGCCCGGCTGAGCAGTTCGATCAGCTCGTCCAGGTCGTAGTTCTGGACGCCCTTCGGGTGACTGCTCTCGTCGGTTCCGGTGGCTGGGGCATCGACGTACGGCTCATGGCAGTGGGCGGTGCGAGTGTTGAGCGAGCCGTCGGAAATGATCTTGAGCGGCCCCATCGTCGCCAGACCACCGCAGCCGGGAAGCGGATCGCCGGTCCGCAGACCGGCGGCGATCACGGCTTCGAGGCCGGCGGGATAGACCGCCGCCCGGACCCGGAGCTGATCTATGCCGATGCCGAAGCGCCCCGGCCAATCGCGTACGCCGTCCGCGAACTCGAAGTCGGTGATCCCCACGACACCGCGCGCGGCGGCATCACGGACTGCGGCACGGATCGCCGTCGTGTCGTCCAGGATCTCGCCGGCCAGTCTGGTGACGGTGGGAGCGACGGCGAACCACTCGTTCTCGGTGAGCGGCCCGGTCCGCTCGGGAACACCGAGCAGCCGGAGTGCCGCGGTATTGAGCCAGCCATTGTGCGCATCCCCGCTGGTCAAGATCACGGGGTGCTGGCCACTGACCGCATCCAGTTCGGCAACCGTCGGTTGACTAGGCCAGATAGCTGATCGGAAGCCGTACCCAAACACCACCGACTTCGGATTGCGCGGCGAATCGTGCAGGTGTCTGGCATCGAGACTGCGTACGTGATCGTCGATCAGCCGAGTGACGTCTGCAGCGGAGTTGGCTGCTCCGACGTCGATTCGCGACTGGATCTGCGCCCATTGTCTGAGGTGAACGTGGGCATCCCAGAGTCCCGGGATCGCCCAGCGACCATCGGCATCGAGGACCAGATCTGCGTCCTGCGTGGCCAGCCCGCGGCTCTGCTGCCCAGCCACCTCCGCCTGCTCGATCTGCGTGATTCGGTCGGAGACGATCTTCA
>JASGEZ010000129.1:0-9481 GCA_047605905.1 Microlunatus sp. | reverse complement strand
TGCGGCAGTCCTTTGGGTAGTGAATTGTGGTAAATCCATTTTCCCAAAAGGGCTGCCGTGCGTCAGTTTAGACACGCACTTCAGGTGTTATTGTTTTGGTCCGGTTCGGGTGGCCAGAATAAGCCTCTAGATACGTGGCATCCTCGAAAGTCTCGCACAACTCCAGACTCGCGAGTTCGGGTGAACGTGCCAGGAGGTAGTCGATCAGTTGCTCGTATTGACTCCGGTCTTTATCACGCGCCAAGGCGATTTGGTTGCGAAAGTGTCGGCTGAACAGCCGCGTCTCGATGTTCTCACGCAGGTATGTCTCCGTCAGGCGCTTCTCCTGGTGCTCAACTGGAGCGAGAGTGGGGACAAAGGAGGCGGAGTGAAGCAGAATTTTGGCTTGTCGAGCGGTAGTGACGAGTTGACCCTTCGGGTGCTCAATCCATGCAAACGCCTGTTCATCAGGGGGCCACACAACATGAACTGTTGCCTTTCGGTCGAATGTGAGGCTGACGCTTGTCTGCTCATCCAGGAATTCATGACGCACATTTTCTTCCAAAACTCCCACAACGTCGGGCCGCTGTATTCTGTGCGCGACAACGTCACGCTTGCCGTCATTCTCACCTACGGTTGGCTTCTGGCGCATTGCCGTTCGGGCGGCAAGATTCGCAATCTTCAATGCCGCGATCAGCGTGCTCTTTCCGGCGTTATTTGGGCCTACTAGGACCGCATCTCCTCTAAAGGTTGCGGTGAACTTCTGGAACCCTTTGAAATTGACCATCTGGAGCTGAGTAAGCATGCCAATATAGTAGACGGTTTTGACGGGGTCCCGTACGGAATAGGTCAACCTCGTTGGCGCGGGATCTGCGCTCGACCCGACCCAGCAAGGACGCGAACTAGCCACGCAGGTGCGAGCACCGAGAACCGGTGGATCGGCGAGCGCCACCCTGTGGCATCTCTCGTTTCAACTTATCTTCGTCTCACTAGCTTGTCGTCAGTGTTTCGCCGACTCGCTATCTATCGTTGCAGCGACCATGAAGCGAAGCGGATGATCACCTGCCGCTACGGAGTCTGCTACGTCGACGAAGTCGAGGCAGGGTCAGCACAGCTCTTGATCAAGTCGATACGCATGGGCGGAGTACGACTGAACCCCGGATATCCACCTCGAGCCGGCGGGCCGCAAATAGCGCGATGTGGCAGCGTTGAAGGCAGCGAATCCGGGCGCCTCTAGATTGCTCGGAAGAGACGAATCGTCACCCGCGGCGTCACTGTCAGCCGTGACGCGCACGGCCAGGTCAACGCGCGGGGCACTGACGGGTGCGGAGTAGGCCCGGGGGACTCGAACTCACAACCCGCGGATTAGGAGTCCTCGCCAATTTGACCAACTTAAGGCTCTGATTAGGTAGATCAGCCATCGTAGGGACCAGGAATAGGGACCGTAGTGACTTCGCGTCACGCTGCTTGTCAGTCTGGTGCTGGATGACAGTTCCCGTGTGACCGACGGGTCAGGTCGGCAGCCAGCCCGGGGGCCGTCCTCTCGATCCTCCTACCGATTACGAGGCGCTCGCTTGCCCTTCGCCACTGTGGCGCGCGGGTGTCCCGTCGCGGCGAGCGTCAGCCACACGATGCGCCTGTCGGGATCTACGCAGTACCAAAGCCGCGCCCCGGATGAGATGTCGTACTGCCACTGCTGATCCATCTCGACCCCGCCGATGGTCCGCTTGCCTAGCGACCCGCGCAGTCGCTTCTGCACATCAGACCGAGTCGTGGGCGCGGTCTTCAGCCGATCCTTGGCTTCGGCGCAGTTTCCGGGGAACTGCCTCTCCATCTCGGCGAACGTCAAAGACCCCTTGGTGGCATAGCGCAGATCCCACTCGCCCTCCGCGGGCGGCGGTGGGACTTGTTGGCCGCGCTTGGGGCGGGCCATCAGACGGGCTGGTCCAGTGGAGTGGACACCTCGGCACCGAGGGATGCCGCGAGGCTGGGGTCGGACCAGATCTCAGCGGTGTTGCGCCAATCGTCGATCAGGTCGGCGAACGCAGTGAATTTACCGATGGATGCGCACGCCCGGAGCGTATCGGCTGCCTCAGTGACGAACGCTTCCCGATCCGCATCGGGCAGGAACGCCACCCACGGCAACGCAGCCGCCAATGCTGCGGCGAACCGGTCCACGAGTGCCTCGTCGTGAACGAGCGCAACCAAAGCCGCGGAAAGGAAATCGGTCGCCTCAGCGGTCGCCCGCGCTCGGTGCTCAGTCTCCAACACCCACGCAGGCCGACCGGCACGCTGTTCGAGGACGAGCACGTCGTCGGTACGCTCAGCCTCGGTCAGGTGCTGGTTGTAGTTCTGGATGAACCGGCTCATGGGCAGGGTCGTGGTCATGTAGCCCACTATACGCAACTACTTGCGTAGATTCATGAAGGCTACTGGACCCGCAGCGGCCACCGTCCCGACACCTCTGCGACCGAGCACAAGTTAAGTGGGTGCGTGCGGGCGCCCGGCACCGCGCGCTACGACGGACACTTCGGCGCCCGGTTGCCACCTCAGCGGACTAGGCGTCAGTCCTCCACGACGAGTTGCCTCGCGCTCAGTGGCTCAATGCCATTCGCGCGGTCGCTCATGAGGATGCTCCCTTGTCGTGTAATCCGACCCTCGATAGTGACAGTGGTGCGGCGCTTCATCCAGTCGAGTGCATTGTCGAACCGCTCATCATCCGTCACCTTGACGCTCACGTGCGCGCTGCGCGACTTACGGAAAGTGTCGATAGTTACCGTGCCTCCCTGCTCGACGCCGCGAGCCACAGCGACGATTGGACCCGTCAAAACCTCGACGCTGGGTTGAGTCGGCACCTTACGGAGCCTGTCGGCCACTGTCGCGACCCTTGGAGCGGCAGCCGCTGGGATAGAGACACCACTCAACGACTCAGGCTGTGGTCCTGCGATGGAAGCCCACTGGAACTTGGCCCCGAACTCAGTAATCGCGTCCTCGATCAGCACCTTATGCAGAGCGCTCGCGAACTCCGCGCTGACCCCGGCGAACATGAGACCGAGTGTGTCTTCTGGTCTGGGTTCACGCTCAGGCGTGACGACTAAATCGTGCATCCTCGTGAGTGCTTCCGCGAACGTCCTCATGACTCGACGTTGCACCGGCTCGGGCGGGGCAGCGTCCACGAGCCCTAGGTCGATCTCTTGTGGCTCACTGACGGGCAGCAGCAGCGGGATTATGAACGAGCCTCGCTTGGTGTGCGCCATTCGCGCTGTAGCCGCGATCTCGTCGGCCCGGCTGTTGTAGTTGGACCGGATCTGGGCACGCGGTTTCATCGAGGTGGTCGCGCAGGAGCGGAACATTCGCCAGGCACCCTGCATCATGGCCGTTCCGGCCTCATAGGGGATCGTGTCCGTGATGACCAGGTCGTTGGCTGCGCGGAGGTTGGCCACATCCGTCGAGATCAGCATGACGTCTGCCATGACCTGCTCGACGGCCACCCGTTCCACCTCAGCGAGGCGCGCAGTGATGGAGCGCCAGTCAAGGGAACCCTCTTGCACTTCGTTCGGCACTGCGACCGACAGTTTGGTGGCCTCGTGGTCCCACATTCGCCCGGCAGAACCTGGGTTCCTCTGGGAAGTCCACCCGTGACTGGTCAGGTAGAGCGACAGATTGCGCTGGAGGCTCGTCATGCCGCACCCCCCGTGAAGACTCGCTCGACCTCGGCGTCCCAGGCTTGGAACGTCTCCAGTTGAAGGCGATTGTGCACGGGCACCCTGACAGTCCCTGACTCTACGTCGTTCACCCTCACCCAGTAGGCGTGTGCGTGCCACGTTGTCGATCTCTGCCCGTGGGTGACGCCAGCAGCGAAGTCCCTCTTTGTGAGGACGACGAACACGAGGTAGACGGGCACCTTCTGCTTCGCCCACTTCGCGCACCAGTCGGCCTTGACCGGCACCGAGTAGGTACCGTCCTTGTTGCGTCTCGGCTGGGTGCCGGTCTTCACCTGCACCGTCACCGGAGCGCTCGTCAGGTGGACAGTCATATCTACGGCCCCGTGGTCCTCTCCAGAGGAAGTCTCACCCTGACGGATACCTGCTTGGGCGACCAGGCTCATCACGTACAACATGCCGATGCGCCCAGTGCGATCAGAAGGGGGGATGTCCCCAGCCGGCGGACTGGGCGGCACCACCGACATATCCGCACTCTAGTGGACTCTGGAGTTGAAGCCTCAGAGAGGGCTGGGGCCCGGTGGTCGGATTAAAAGTCCCCCGGATCGGTTGGTCTCCCTACCGGATCGGCGTTGACGGTCTCGATGGCCGGTGGGCAGCCGTGGGTGTCTCGGCAGGCTCGGTAGGTGCTTTCGCCGCGGTGTCGTCTGCGTTTGGCCACGTTGGGGCTCTCCGATCGAGAAAGGCTTGACCTTAGGCTTGAGGTCAAGTTAACGCTCTTCTCCGGGGAGTGTGTCGGAACCTGAATTTCCCTTGCGGTATTGAGGAATCATGACGGTAGGCCCCGTGGGACTCGAACCCACAACCCGCGGATTAAAAGTCCGCTGCTCTGCCAATTGAGCTAGAGGCCCTCGTGCGCGGGGGCGAACCCAGCGTACGGACTGACATTCAACAGCACTGGCTGGCTGGATGCGACCTCGATCTCGCCGGCGGTCGGGTTGCCAACGCCCCCGGACAGCCAGTTCCCCGGTCCTACGACTCAGTCCGCTCCCGCCACTCGCGGACCACGCGGTCGGCGTCGACACTGCGGACGAAGATGTTGGGGCCGTCCACACCGCGGCGACGGCCGTCGGCGATGCGGGCGTTCAGATCAGCGACGATCTCGCGGACTTCGGTCTCCGTACGGCAGTCCGCAACCGTCTCACCGATCTCTGCGGCCTCCTTGCGGAGCAGCAGCGGTCCGGGCAGCAGGCCGGTGATGTTCTCCCGCTCGAGCAGACCTTTGATCCACCAGTTCTCGTCGTCGCGGCCGTCGAGACCTTTGATCCGCTCGCCCGCGCCGGGCAGGTTGTCGAACTCGCCACGCTCGGTCGCCTCGCGGATCTGTCGGTCGATCCAAGACTCGAAGCCCGTCACGCCATCTCCCTCGCGCTCCGTTCGCACTCAACGCCATTCACGCCGCACCAAACACCGCTCAGCCAGGCTACCTAGGGCCCCGATGTGGCAGGCTGGCCGTCGTGGAGGGCTGGCAGATCGGGCTGATCGCCGTACTGGTCATCGGTGTCGCCGTGATCGCCTTCGGCGCACTCAACGATCGCCGGATCAATGAGCGGCGACGGCGAGAGATGCTCGCTCCCCCGGAGCGCGAGATCCCCAGGTTCGCTCCGGACTCCCCCACCCCGAACTATCTGTCCGATCTACAGGCTCACCGTCCCCCGGAGAACGCCAAATCCACAGAGCTGCCGGATGAGGAGCGAGCGAACCTCCGGGCCGCCATCCAGCAGCCGGGAGTGACGACGATCGATGGCGGCTATGCCTCCGCCTATCTCGTCACCGACCCCCCGACGGGGTGGTCTGTCCTGCGCCACCCGAATGTCCTCGTCAGCCTCGAACCGGTCACCGCTGTCCGGGAGTTGCTCGGAGTTCTGGACCGCCAACTCCCGATGAACCGGCCGCTGGTGGTCCTGGCACCGGCAATCAGCGAAGAGCTGATCAGCACCTTCGAGGTCAATCACGTCCGACAGATCCTGACTGTGCTGCCAGTGGTCACCGACGATCCTCAGGCACTGACCCGGATCGCGTCGACAACGGGCGCAACGCCGGTGACGCGCGCCGATCTACAGTCGGGCTATGCCGCCACAACCGAGCTCGGCTCCTGCGGCATCTGGATCGCCACGCCCGACCGCAGCTATCTACTGCCTGACGCGAGCCAAGCGGCGGCGTGAGTCAGACCCACAGCCGGTGGGCCTATCTGGCCACCCTCACCCCCGTCATCTTCGCCACCACCTACCTGCTCACGACGCAGTTCCTGCCGCCCGGCCGGCCCATGCTCGCGGCCATGATGCGCTCCCTGCCGACTGGGCTCGTGCTCGTCCTCGCGACCCGGACGTGGCCGCCGCGCGGCTGGTGGGGCCGGTTTCTGCTGCTGTCCGTGCTCTATTGCTCGGCCTTCTTCCCACTGCTGTTCATCGCCGCTTATCTGCTCCCGGGCGGCGTCGCGTCAGTGATCAACTCGGTGACCCCGCTGATCGTGGTGGTGCTTTCGGTCCCCCTCCTGCACAAAGGAATCCGTACGATCGATGTCGTCGCCGGCTGTCTCGGCGTCCTCGGCGTCGGCTTGTTGGTGCTGCGCTCCAGCGCCCGGCTCGACGGATGGGGCATTCTCGCCATGACGGTCGGCGTGGTCATGATGGGCTTCGCCACCGTGCTGACCAAACGCTGGGGACACCCACCGGGCTGGGGCGCGGCCAGTTTCACCGGCTGGACGTTCCTGCTCGGCGGTCTTACTTTGCTGCCCTTCACCCTGGCCATCGAGGGCCTGCCTAGCGAGCTGACGCCGGTGAACGTCGGCGGACTGACCTATCTCGTGCTGATCAGCGGGATTCTCGCGTACGGCCTGTGGTTCTGGGGTCTGCAACGTCTCCCGGCCACCGCCGTCAGCTTCCTCGCCCTGCTCAATCCCGTGGTCGCCGCGGCACTCGGCTGGCTGGTTCTCGATCAGCACCTCAACGGCTGGCAACTGATCGGTGCCGTCATCGTGCTGGTGTCGGTGCTGCTGGGACAGAATCTGACCCTCCAGCGGCCACGAAGTCGGGTTTGATCGGGCCGGAGGATCAGGCGTAGCCGAGTTCGTGGAGCCGGGCGTCGTCGATGCCGAAATGATGCGCGATCTCGTGCACCACCGTGATGTGCACTTCCTCGACGACGTGCTCGAACTCGTCGCAGATCGCCAGCGTCGGCCGGCGATAGATGGTGATCTTGTCCGGCAGCACGCCGCTGTAGAACTCACCGCGCTCGGTGAGTGGGATGCCCTCGTACTGCCCGAGCAGATCCGCCGGGCGATCCGGCGGCGGGTAGTCCTCGACCACGATGACGCAGTTGTCGATCAGTGCGGCCAACTCTCCCGGGATCGAGTCGAGGGCCTCAGCCACCAGTCCGTCGAACTCGGCAGCGGTCATCACGATCATCGCTCCGATGGTAACCGGGTCCTCGTTTCCGACCCCGAACCTGAGAATAACAACCTTGTAGTTTTCGCAACTCATTCGGCGTGTCACCTTGCCAAAGTGACCAAATATCAACTCACGCCTTGCGGTAACGGTTGGGGCGCGTTTAGAGTCCTGCGATATCTGAGGTTTGTGTGACTGATGTGACGAGGCTCGCGCCTGCGGCACGACGGCCTTGAAGCAACCCGCCGACACGGTGAAACGGAGACATCCAGTGAGTGCCACTGCACGCAGAGCCCGCATCGCGACCACCGTCGTCGCCACGGCCGGCCTGATTGCCGGACTCGGTGTCCTACCTGCCATCGCCTCCAGCACCATGACCGCAACCACCGGCGTGAACATCCGTTCGAAGCCGAGCACCGGGTCCAAGATCGTCGGCGGTCTCTATCGCGGCCAGACCGTGACGGCGGTGTCCACCTCAGGCAGCTGGACGAAGATCAAGTTCGGCTCGGGCACCGCGTACGTCTCCAGTCAGTACCTCAAGGGGGGCTCGTCGCTGCCGAGTACCACCACCAATCAGACCAGGCTGACCACCACCGCCGTCAACCTGCGCAAGGGTCCCGGTCTCTCGTACGCGAAGATCCGGGTGCTGGACCGCGGCACCAGCGTCACCCTGACCGGCAAGGTGTCGCGCGGCTACACCGAGGTGAAGCACAGCTCGACGACCGGCTGGGTCGCCTCGCAGTATCTGCAGGGAGGCACCGGGCTGCCCACCGTCACCGGGACGCGGGTGGCCTCCGCGGATCTGCTGATCAGAACCACGTCGGGCTCGGACTACAAGGTGGTCGGCGAGGTCGCCAAGGGAGCGAAGGTCTCGATCACCGGCACGGTCCAGAACGGCCGGGCGCAGATCATCTACGGCAACGCCGTCCGCTGGGTGACCGCGAAATACCTCTCGACGCCGGCCAACACCGGTCCGATCGCCACCAACCCCAACCTGCCCAAGGTCACCGGCACTCGGTACGCCACCACGACCTTGATCATCCGCTCGACCCCGAACGAGGACTTCACCTCGATCACCGAGGTCGGAATCGGCACTCAGCTCAGCATCACCGGCGTCGTGACCAACGGTCGGATGCAGATCGTCTACGACAACGCGGTGCGCTGGGTCACGGCGAAGTATCTGTCGACGACCGTGCCGCTGGTCCCGGCCTATCCGGTGGAGAAGGGTCTCAAGCCGAACGCCATCAAGGTCCACCGCGCGGTCCGGGCGAAGTTCCCACAGATCACTTCCATCGGCGGCGTGCGACCGGACGCACTGCCGGACCATCCGTCAGGGCGTGCGCTCGACCTGATGATCCCGAAGTACAAGACCGCGGCGGGCAAGGCCTTCGGCAAGGAGGTGGCCCTGTGGGCCAAGGCCAACGCCAAAGAACTCGGGATCAACTACGTGATCTGGGATCAGCACATCTGGAACATCCAGCGGGACTCCGAAGGCTGGCGCTACATGGCCAACCGCGGCAGCGACTCCGCCAACCACAAGAACCACGTACACATCACGGTCTTCGGCTGAGTTCGGCCAGATCGCCCGCAGTTCGGTAGAGTCTGTTCGGTTCTACCGGTCCCCATCGTCTAGCGGCCTAGGACACCGCCCTTTCAAGGCGGCAGCGCGGGTTCGAATCCCGTTGGGGATACTTTCCGGCAGCCATCGGGATCCACCGACCAAGGCAATTGCCACCCCTTGATTATCAGTCCTATTATTGCGCCGTGGAGGTGCGATGGACGCAGTCAAGTCGTCGGCATCGCATCGGTCGAGCCCATGCAAGACACGTGATGTCCACAGTCAGCCCAGTCGAATCGATGACGACGAGCGGAAGCCCGGCGTTGGTTTGGGTCGGAGTCGACGATCGCGGCATAGAACTCGAGATCGTCGCTGCCGTCCTGCCCGACCTTTATCTGGTCGTCCATGTCATGCCCACGGCATTGAGGAGAGGTAGTCACGATGGCTAGAGACAAGATGCGCATCATGAACACCGAAGTGGTCGATGGCGGCTCGATCGACCTCGACCAGGAGGACGTACGACTCGCGGATGGCACTCGCCTGACCGAGGACCGCGCGGACGAGTTCGCGGAGGAGGTGCTTCGGGGGGTAGGTCGTCCGTCCTTGAGCGCTCCTGGCCACCGTTCGCCGCAGCTTCGACTCACCATCCCCGAACAGACTCGCCAACAGCTCAAGGCACGCGCCGCTGCTGAACACAGGAGTATCTCGGAGATCGCTCGCGAAGCTCTGGACCGCTACCTGGCGTCATGAGCCGGTGTCTTCGGATGACCCGATGTGCCCGCTAACCTCCCGGCATGCAGGTGCCGCTGACCCAGTCGCAGGTTGGAGGGCGGCGG
>JASGEZ010000128.1:0-30515 GCA_047605905.1 Microlunatus sp. | reverse complement strand
GCCGGTGTCGATCGACGTGGGCGATCCGGTGCATGCCGGGAGCGTGGTCAAACGCGGCCGGCTGGTGGTTCGGGCCGGCCGCGTTTGACCACGCTCCCGGCATGCACCGGATCGCCCACGTCGATCGACACCGGCAGACTCTCACCGGTGATCGCGGACTGGTCGACCACCGCCGAGCCTTCGATCACCTCACCGTCGATCGGAATGGCAACCTGCTCGTAGACCACGACCTCGTCGCCCACCTCGAGATCGCCGAGATCGACCTGCTGCTCGACCACACCGGCCGACGTCGTGACCCGGACCCAGGCACTGTCGACGTTGCCGCTGAGCAACTCGGTGATCGCCCGCCGGGTACGCCGCATGGTCAGGTCCTGCACATGCTCGCCGATGTTCAGCAGCCAGAGCACGGTCAGCGCGACGACGTTCTCGCGGAGCACCAGCGACGCGATCGTGGCCGCGGAGACCAGCGCATCCGTACCCGGACCGCGCCGGCCGAGCAGCGAACGGACCGCGCCCCGGATGAACGGATAGCCGGTGAACACCGTGACGCCTGTGGCGAGCAATCGGCCGCTCGGACCGAGGACAGCCGGTCGGCGGAATCCATAGCGCCGTACGCCCAGCAAGGCCAACGCCAGACCACCGACCACCATCCGCGCCACATCGGCGCCGGAAACGTCCTGCGACCGCGGGACCCGGTCGCAGGCGGCGTCCGCCGCCACCCGCCCTGCTCCACGGATCGTTCGCCACAGGTGATCTCGGTCGTACCGGTCGGCCCGATACCAGACCACGATCGCGCCGGTCCGGTGGAAGGCGTGCACGGCACGGATCCCCGTCAGGGCGGCGACGGCGTCCTCGACAGCCACGGCCCGGGCGACCGAGCCGGTCAGCCAGGGTGCCCGCAGGCGCAGCCTCCCCGCCGCGTCGGAGACGACCGTCAGCGGCGCCGATCCCCCATCGATCGACTCCACTTCAGCAGGCCCCACGTCAACCGACGCCTCGTCGGCTGGAGCCGGATCAGTGGTCATGATCATGGCCACTGACGTCGGTCGGCGGCTTGGCCTCATCACCTACTCGCTCGCGTGCTTCGGCGACGATGTCGCCGAACCCCAGCCGCAGCTCCTCGGCCTTGATCTCCGCCTTGTGCTGAGCAAGCAGGCCCCAGGCGGTGACCGTCACCGCACCGCTGCGGGCGGCTCGCCGGGCCTGACTGCTGCGCAAGCCATCGACGATCACCGCCCCGATGACCCCGCTTGCCGTGATCCCGACCAACCTGCTGAGCGGTCGCATTGTGAACTTCGCGATCCCTGACACCGTCGACTCCTCATCTTCAAAGACAGTTCGTTCAAACACGATTGTCGCAATCATTATCGTTAGTCCTCCGGGAGTCGAGCCAGACCCGGACCCGCTGGTGGACAGTCCGGGGGTTTCGGTCACGGATCGTTAGGCTGACGACCGCGTCTGGTTCTGCCTCGGTGCCTTGTGCATCGCGGGCAGAGGCAACAGGGAACCCGGTCGGAATCCGGGACTGCCCCGCAGCGGTATTCGGGAACGACCGCCGTCACCAAGCACTGGATCCAGCGGATCTGGGAAGCGACGGCCAGTAGGTGAGCCAACCCGGCTCGTGCCCGTGAGTCCGAAGACCTGCCGGATGCCCGGCTCGGCGACCGCTGAGTTGGTTTGGCAGTGACCGCTCGGGACGGTCTCGGTCTGCGCCGTCGCCCGCGGGTACGCACGTGCCTCGTCGGAGCCGGCCTCACCGTGCTGTCCGGAGTGGTCTGCGAGGACTCGCGAAGGAGAGTTCTGTGACCACCATCGACCCATCACCCAAGCCGTCGCCCGCCCGCCCAGCGGTATCGGCCACGGCGTACGGCTATCCACGCCAGGGCCGAGATCGCGAGCTGAAGCGCGCACTGGAACGCTACTGGCGAGGCGGCAGCTCGATCGACGACCTGCTGACCGTCGCCGCCCAGGTACGCGCTCAGCGGCTCGAGACCCTCTCCGCCGCCGGACTCGACGAGCTGCCGGTCGGCGACTTCTCGCTCTACGACCACGTCCTCGACACCGCGTGGCTCGTCGGCGCGATCCCGACCCGGTTCGTCCATGCGGTCCCCGAAGCCGAGAGCGTCGAGGGTGGCTGGAACCGCTACTTCGCCATGGCCCGCGGCACCGACACGGAGCCGCCACAGGAAATGACGAAGTGGTTCGACACGAACTATCACTACCTCGTCCCGGAGCTCTCGGGCAGCTCGACCTTCCGCCTCGATCCGTCCCGGCTGCTGGCCGAGATCGCCGAAGCACAGGCATACGGGCACCCGGTCCGTCCGGTCGTGGTCGGCCCGGTCACCTTCTTGAGCCTGGCCAAGTCCGTCGACGGGGACGACTTCGATCCGCTCGCACTGCTCGACCGGCTGCTGCCGGTCTATGCCGAGTTGCTCACCCAGCTGGCCGACGCCGGGGTGACCTGGGTGCAGCTCGACGAGCCGATCGCGGTGACCGATCGCTCACCCGCTCAGCTGGAGTATCTGAGTCGGGCCTACACCACCCTGACAGCGGCCGAGAGCCGCCCGAAGATCCTGGTCGGAAGCTATTTCGGCCATCTGGGCGAGGCCGCTTCGGTCCTGGTGGATGCGAGCATCGACGGTCTCGGCGTCGATCTGACCAAGGAGAACGCCGCCGCCACCCTGGCTGAGCTCGCTGTGCTGCCGCGCCTGCGTGAGCTCCGGGTCATCGCCGGACTGGTCGACGGCCGCAACGTCTGGCGTACCGATCTCGCCGCTGCCCTGGCCACCGGCGCGACTCTGCTGGGCCTGACCGGCCGGCTGGATGTCGCCCCCTCCTGCTCGCTGCTACACGTGCCGCACGACGCCGCCCGTGAGACCAGTCCCGACCCTGAGGTCGGCGCCTGGCTGGCGTTCGCCGATCAGAAGCTCGCCGAGGTGGTCACTCTCGCCCGGGGACTGTCCGAGGGCACCGAGGCGATCGCAGCCGAGCTGCAGGCCAACCAGGCCGTCCTGGCGCAACGGGCGGCATCGAAGATCACCCGCAATCAGGCTGTCCGGGATCGCGCGGCCGCAGTCACCGAGGACGATCTGCGCCGTCGCTCCGGCTATCCGGACCGGGCCCTCCGCCAGCACCGACGGCTCGGGCTGCCGGCGCTGCCCACCACCACGATCGGGTCGTTCCCGCAGACCGCCGAGATCCGCAAGGCCCGCGCGGCATTCCGGGCCGGCAACCTCGCCGCGGATGCCTACCGGGCGGCAATGCGCGCCGAGATCGATCGGGTGGTCGCACTGCAGACCGAGATCGGTGTGGACCTGCTGGTTCACGGCGAGCCCGAACGTAACGACATGGTCCAGTACTTCGCCGAACAGCTCGACGGCATCGTGACCACCGAGCACGGCTGGGTGCAGTCCTACGGCAGCCGGTACGTCCGGCCGCCGATCATCGCCGGCGACATCACCCGGCCGGCCCCGATGACGGTCGAATGGACGCGCTATGCCCAATCGCGGACGACGCAGCCGATGAAGGGCATGCTCACCGGTCCGGTGACCATGCTGGCCTGGTCGTTCGTCCGCGACGACCTGCCGGTGGCCGACACCGCCCGGCAGATGGCGCTGGCGCTCCGGGACGAGGTGAACGACCTGGAAGCCGCCGGTGCGGCCGCGATCCAGGTGGACGAGCCGGCATTGCGCGAGACACTGCCGTTGCGTACCGCCGATCGTGCCGACTATCTGCGTTGGGCGGTGGACGCGTTCCGGCTCAGCACCGCCGGGGTCACTGACGAGACCCAGATCCACACGCACATGTGCTACGCCGAATTCGGCGACATCCTCCCGGCGATCATCGAACTGGACGCCGACGTGATCAGCCTGAAGGCGGCGCGGTCTCGGATGGAGGTGGTCTCCGAACTCGCCGAGGCCGGCTATCCGCGTGAGGTCGGACCCGGGGTCTGGGATATCCACGCTCCCCGCGTACCGAGCACCGAAGAGATCCTCGACTCGGTGCGACTGGCCTGCACCAAACTGCCGGCCGACCGGATCTGGATCAACCCGGACTGCGGTCTGAAGACCCGCAGCTATACCGAGGTCGAGCCGTCGCTGCGCCACCTGGTGACCGCGGCCCGTCAGCTCCGGACCGAACTGATCGGCTGACCACCGATCGGCGAAACTGTTCGCATGTCGTCGAGGAGGCTTCGTTGTCCACCATCGTGATCACCGGAGCCTCCGGCGGGCTGGGGCGGCAGACTGCCGCCGAGCTTGCTGCGATGGGAAACCGGCTTCTGCTGGTCGTCCGCGATCAGGCGAAAGGTCATCAGGTCGCCGCTGATCTCGCCGCCGGTTCTCCTGGTGTTTCTGTGGAGGTGCTGACCTGCGATCTCGCCGACCTCAACTCCGTACGGTCCTTCGCCGCTCAGCTCGTCGACCGGGGCGAGCCGATCGACACGGTGATCGGCAATGCCGGTGTGCAGGTCGTCGACGGGCTGGAACGATCCGCGGACGGATACGAGCTGACCTTCGCGGTGAACCATCTCGCGCACTTCCTGCTGGTCACCGAACTCCTCGGTCAGCTACGCCGACCGGCTCGGGTGATCATGGTCGCCAGTGGCGTGCACCTGGGTCCCAGCAAGTCTTACGGCTTCCCGGCACCGGAGTGGGCCGAGCCACGGCAACTCGCTCTCGCTGACCGAGTAGGCACAAAGACCACGGGCCGGGCCGGCCGAGTGCGGTATGCCAACTCCAAGCTGGCCAACATCATGTTTGCCTACGAGCTTGCCCGCCGAGTCGCCGAGGACGATGTCACCGTCAATGCCTTCGATCCCGGGCTGATGCCTGAGACGGGTCTCGCTCGCCAGTATCCACCAGCCATCCGGCAGCTCTATCGCCGCCTGACTCCGCTGCTGACCGTGCTCCCCGGCGCACATCGAGTCGCCGACTCCGCCGCCGATCTCGCCTGGCTAGCAACGGCCCCTGAGCTGGCTGGCATGAGCGGCAAGTACTTCGTCCGACGCCAGCCGAGACCGAGTTCACGACCGTCCTATGACCAAGATCTTGCCCGCGAACTGTGGGAGCAATCGATGGTGCTCGTAGAGGGCACCTCTGCCAGCTGATCAATGGCTGCATCCACCGCGGAGTGGAGATCTTGCGGTTGGTGTAGACGACGACAGATCTGCCTTGGGCAGCCCTAACCTGTCCGGACGCGCCCCATCCGCCGCAGGCGAAAGTCTCCCGCGGCGGTCGTGGCGATTCGCTCGATAGTGTGCCCGGCGTCAGCCTGGTGGTTCTGGCTCCGGCAGTCCGGATCTTGGTGGCGATCCCGCGCCCATTGTCGGATCCGGATCCAACGGCTCTTGAGGATCCCAGTTGTTGATGGTGATTCGGGCGTTCAGGATCGGGCGTTGTGCCGGGTCGATCCATTTCGGCGGTATCCACACCGGCAGCCCATCCGTGTTGATCTGGCATTGCCAGCCTCGTTGCGCAAAGTTGTGGTGGTGGTAGGCGCACACCAACGTCAGATTCCCGATGTTGGTGTTGCCGCCGTCATACCAGGCGATCACGTGATGCCTTTCGCACCATTCCGGCGACACATCGCAGCCGGGAAACGAACACCCAGAATCTCGGGCATACAACGCGAGGGTTTGCGCGGCGGAGGCGATCCGCCGGGTTCGGTACAGGTCGAGGACGGCACCTTTGCTGCTCTTGAAGCACCAGGCGATGTCGGCTTGATCGGCGAGGTCGCGGACGGTGGCGGCGGAGACGGGGCTGCCATCACTGTAGGTCCCCATGCCGTACTCGCGGAGGAACTCATCCCAGTCGATATTGATCACCACCGTGGCCGGCGTCCCGCCCGAAGCCGGAGCATCGGTGCCCCGCAATATCGCGTCCAGCACCGCTTCCAGGGCGTCGTGGCGGCGTTGCCCCACGGTCCGCTCATCGGGCACCACCGTTGCGCGCTTCGATGAGGTGCCGCCATCCTCACCGTCACCAGGCGTGACTTTGGTGGTTTGGGGTTTCATCAGCGGTCCGAGCAGGGCGGCGAGTTTCTGCCCCGCGGCTGGGGTGAGTCGGAAGTCGCCGGCCCAGCAACCGTCCTTGCGCTGCTTCAAATGAAAGTAGCGCCGTAACCGGTGCTCGGCCTCATCTGAGGGCAGGATCCCGTCCGGATCGATGGCCTCGACCAGTTTCGCCGCCACCACACTCAAATCTCGGTAGCCAAGTTTGCTGGCTTGTTCGACCAGCAGAATCTCGCCGGTCTCGACCGCGACCGGATCACAATGCTTCACCTTCCGCAACACACCATCAATCAGACTGACCTGCTCCGGCGTCACCGCCCCGTCACGTTGCGCCTGGGCGAGATGTTCCCGGATCGGGATCAGTGGTTCCCCGGTCATCGACCGACGCTCCGCCAAATGCTCAGCAGCCCGGACCCGCCTGGCCGCTTCACCACCGGAGATCCGCAACGCGTTCTTCAACACTCCCACCATCGAGCGTTGCGACAACACCCCAAGACAGCCTTGTTCGGTGCCGTGCTGAATCAACGCCTGATCCACCACCGGCATGGTGTTGCGGATCGTCTCGAAGCGTCGCAACACCTCGACCAGACTGAACGCGCCCAGATCGGTGTGGACACCATCATCAATCAGTTTGATCAGATGTTCGACCGCGGTGCCGACGGCATCGACCGCGGCATCCAGCGGCCCTGCTACCGGAGCCACGCCATCGGTCGAATACATGCACTGATTCTATTCGATCCATTGTTCGAACACAAGCCCGATTCCGAGATTTCCCAACCTGATAAGGAAGTTACACATGTGACGAATGTGGCTGCAGCTACATCCTTCGCAGCCGGTACCACCTCAGACACGACGAGCCCGCGCGTCCAACTCCTCCTGTAGCGAACCCGGACGAACGGCAAGCTGACCAAGCACGGCCAACGGCAGACACAGGATCAGCATTGCCAGCAACGGAACGGCCCAACCGCCGGTGAGCGTCGACAGGACTCCCATCGCCATCGGCCCGGCAGCCGCCATCAGATAGCCGACAGCCTGCGAGAAGCCCGACAGCGCCGCAGTCGCCTCCGGACTACCGCCTCGCAGGCCGAGCAGGGTGAGATAGGCGGGAAACGACGAGATCTCGATCGAGATCAGCACAGCCCAGAGCCACGGCAGCGTTGTCGGAATCACCAGCAGTCCGGCGAATCCGACCACCCCAGCGGCAACAAGCACAGCCATCAGTCGCCCGGGATGCACCGTCGCGGCCACATGCCGAGGAATCCAGAACGACAGCGGGATACCGACCGCCGTCATGATGCCCAGCATCAGACCACCCTGCGCAGCCGTCAGCCCGGCATCGACATAGATGGTCGGCAGCCACCCGTACACGGCGTACGCATGAACCGACTGCACACCGAAGAACAGCGCGATCACCCAGCCGATCCGGGTACGCGCCACGGCCGCCACCCCGACCCCACTGCCACGCCGCACCGCCCCGGAACGATCGTGACGAGCCAGCCCGAGCCACGGCGCGGCAGCGATAGCAGCAGTCACGGCCCAGACCGCGAGCGACCAGCGCCAACTCCCGGTCGCCTCCGCCACCGGTACGGCCGCCAAACTGGCCACGGCGACGCCGATCCCTAGCAACAGTGAGTACAGGCCGGTCACCTGTCCGATGCGGTCCGGAAAATGCAGGCGTACCAGGGTCGGCAGGATCACGTTCCCGATCGCCAAGCCGATCAACGCCACCGTCGTGCCGGCGAAGAACACCCCCGCGCCGGGCACCAGCACCCGCACAACCTGACCGGCGATGATCGCCAGCAACGCGAGCAGGGCGGTGCGATGAGGTCCGAGTCGCGCGGCAAGCCCAGGAGCCACCAGCCCCATCGCCGCGAAACACAGCGGAGGGAGGGTGGTCAGGATCCCGGCACCGATGCCGTCGATGCCGAGCGCCCCGCGGATCTCGTTCAGCAGCGGAGAGATTGCCAAGGCGGGTGGCCGCAGGTTGAAGGCCAAGGCGGCGACGCCGATCAGCACCGTCAGCCGGCCCGCCCACCAGGGCCGGGGATCGGTCACCGGCGGGCCCAGGTCGTCCGCACCTTGCTGATGTGCTGATGCATGTACGCCTCCACCGCCGAAGAATCACGGGAGCGGATCAGCTCGACGATCGTCAGGTGTTCCCGGGCGGCTTCGACCAACGTGCCCTGCTCCAGCAACCGGGTGAGACCGAGCAGCCGGGTCTGTCCCCGCAGCTCGGAGACGAGATCGGTCAGCCGCGGGTTGTCGGCATAGGACAGCAGCTTCAGATGGAACAGACGGTCGGCTTCGGTGTACGCCACCAGATCGGCAGCCCGCGCTCCGGCGACGATATCCTCGGCCAACCGCTCCAACTCACCGAAGTCGGCATCAGGAATGTCCGGGGTCACGGCGGCGACCACTGGCGGCTCGAGCAACTGCCGGATCTGGGTGATGCGGTCCAGTTCCACATCGTCGACCTCGGTCACCCGGAAGCCCTTGTTCGGCACGATCGTGACCATGTTCTCGCGCGCCAGATCCAGCATCGCCTCGCGTACCGGCGTGGCGGACACGCCGAATCGCCGGGCCAGGAACGGCGCCGAATAGACGGTGCCGGGCTCCATCTCCCCGGACACGATGGCCGACCGCAGCGCCTGCAGCACCTGGTCGCGCAGGCTCTCCTTCGCAATCGTCGTCAGACTCGACCCAACACCAGAAGCAGCCATCAGCGCTCAGTCTGCCCGACCTCGGCCTGCCCGACCTCGGACAGGGCCGCCAAGTCGCCCAACGCAATCGGTGCGCACAACGGTCGCTTGGCGATCGGCCGCAGGCCCTCGGCGCTCACTCCCCCAGCCTCAGCCTGCCCGATCGCCGCCAGCTGGGCCGTGGCAAACCCGCAGACCCGGCCCTGACACCAGCCCATCCCGGGTCGGCTCAACGCTTTGACCGTACGCGCATCGGCAGCGCCGAGCTCGTCGCGGGCGTAACAGACCTCGGCATAGCTGACCTCCTCACACCGGCACACCACCGTCGACCCGGTCAGCCATTCATGCCACTGCGCGGGTACGGGATGCGCCCGGTGCATGGCCCCCGCAAAAGCACGGGCACGACGGATCCGGCCCTGCAGGACCCGCCAGCGACTCGGATCCTCCACGCCGACCGCCGCGCGAGCAACAGCGCGACCGGCCAGCTCACCTTCCAACACGGCCAGCGCGGCACCGCCGACGCCGGTGACCTCCCCGGCGGCATACACCCCGGGCGCCGTGCTCTGCTGCGCCTCGTCGACAACCGCCACCAACGAGCCGTCGACATCCACCCGGGTCTCGGCGCCGACCGCAGCCACCAGCTCCAGCGATGGGGTGAATCCCCAGCCCAAGGCGACCAGGTCGACCTCGATCTCGCGCCTCGTGCCGGGCCGCGCCCGGCCCTGCCGGTCGAGCTTCGCGACGGTGACGCTGCGGACCTCGTCGGTGCCGTTGATCGCCACGATGGCGGTACGCATCCAGTAGCCGATCCGACGTCGCGCCAAAGTCAGCGCATACTCGGCCGCTTCCAGGCCCTTGGCCGGGACCTGCATCGCCCCACCGGACTGCCGCAGCCAGGATGTGACCGCCCCGGCTTCGCAGATCCCGACGACATCGACGCCGCCCTCCGCCAAGCTGGTGGCGACGGGTAGCAGGAACGGCCCGGTGCCGGCCACGATGGCCCGGCTGCCGGACCTGACGCCATATCCCTTCAGCATTGCCTGGACACCACCGGCGGCCATCACTCCGGGCAGGTCCCAGCCCGGGATGGGCAGTTGGCGGTCGTACCCACCGGGACACAGGATCAGCCGCCGCGCGACGACCTGCGCACGCACTGGGCGGGGCCCGACATCGCTGAATCCGGTCAGCCGCAGCACAAACCCCGCCGGGCCGCCGCCATCAGCCGACTGCCGCTCGATGAACCACACCTGGCTGTTCGGCAGATACTCCACGCACCCACCAGCTCGGGCCCGGTCGAACCGGCGCCGCAGCTCGGCGTACTTCTCGATGTCGTGCTGGCCGAGGGTCGGCTCGTCCGTGGACTCGTCGCGATGCCGCCAATACTGGCCACCAGGCTGCGGATTCGCGTCGACCACCGCGACCTGGAGCCCGGCCCCAGCGGCGGCGACCGCGGCCGCCAGTCCCGCCGGTCCCGCACCGACCACCGCGACATCAACCGGCGTGTGCCCACTCGACCCCGTCATTGGACACCCTCGGCTTCGCCATCACTGACGACGTTCATGCCAGGCGTGGCCGGGGTCAGACAGGCGCGCTGGTTGGGTACGCCGTCGATGGTGATCAAGCAGTCGTAGCAGATCCCGATCCCGCAGAACAGGCCACGCGGACGACCGTTCTTGCGGGTCGTCCGCCAGGACCGGATGCCGGCGCTGACCAGCGCTGCGCCGACGCTCTGCCCGGGTGCGAGCGGGATCTCCCGGCCGTCGAAGGTGAGGGCGGGGTTGGAGTCGAGGCTGCTCATTCGAACCTTTCCGGCCGGAACGGGGTCAGATCGAGCTCGGGAGTCTGGCCGGCGATCGCCTGAGCCAGCAGTTTCGCGGTGCCGACCGACAGTCCGATACCGGCGCCCTCGTGCCCGCTGGCGTGCCACAAACCCGGCGCCCTCGGATCGGGTCCGATGACCGGCAGATGGTCGGGACAGTAGGGCCGGAACCCGAGATAGCTGCGCATCACCTTCACCGAAGCCAGCCTGGGAAACAGCGCCACCGCCTGGGCGGCGATCTGGGCCATCACCGGCAGCGACACGGTCCGGTCGAAGCCGACGCGCTCCCGGGAGGAGCCGATCAATATCGTGCCGCTCTCGGTGCCTTCCACGACCGGCGAGGTCTGCAGCCCTTCCTCGGAGGACAGCACATTGGCGACGTACTCGCCCGCGTACACCTTGTGTCGGATGGTGAGCGGCAGCGGTTCGGTGACCAGCACGAAGCCACGCCGGGGCAGGATCGGCAGGTTCACCCCGGCCAGCGCTGCCACCGCGCCGGACCAGGTGCCGGCCGCGTTGATCACGGCGCCGGCGCCGACCACCCCGGTCCGAGTCCGCACTCCGACCACCCGGTCGCCGGAGCGGACGAACCCGGTGACCTCGCTACAGGTGCGGACGACCGCGCCGAGCCGGCGCGCCAGCCGGAGCAGGTGAGCTGTCAGCAGCATCGGCTGGACCTGGCAGTCCTGGGGATAGAACGCACCCGACCGAAGAGTGGTCGCCAAGTGTGGCTCGTAGTCGGCCAACCGGTCGGACTGAACGATGCTGACCTCGATCCCCGCGGCCCGCTGCCGATCGGCGAGGTCGGCCAGCGCCCGGCTGCCGGGCTCGCTCGCCGCCACCACGAGGCCGCCCTTGGTATCGAACTCCCACAGCGGCCCATGCTCGGTGAGGTCCTCGGCGAAGACGCCATGGGAGTACAGCGCCAGGTCCAGCTCCGCTCCGGCTTCCTTGTCCGAGACCAGCAGGTTGCCCTCGCACGCGCTGCTGGTGCCGCTGGCAATCTGACCGCGTTCGAGGACCTGCACCCGAAGACCCTGCCGAGCGGCGAAGTACGCGCACGCTGCACCCACGGCACCTGCGCCGATGACGACCACGTCCGCGGTAGCTTCCGCAGCCGGGGTCACAGCAGGAAGCCTGCTGGGAAGGGGTCGGCCGGATCGAGCATGTACTGCGCAGTGCCGGTCACCCAGGCACGCCCGGTGACCCGCGGGATCACCGCGGTCAGGTCGCCGACCGTGGTGGTCTCGGCGATCCGGGCCCGGAACTGGGAGCCGATGAACGACTCGTTGACGAACTCGTCCCCCACGCCGATCTCTCCGCGCGCATGCAGCTGGGCGATCCGGGCGCTGGTGCCGGTGCCGCACGGTGAACGGTCGAACCAGCCGGGATGGATCGCCATCGCATGCCGGGAGTGCTGGGCCGTCGACCCGGGGGCCTTCAGATAGACGTGGTGACAGCTGTTGATGTCGGGTCGCAGCGGATGCACAGGCTGCTTCTGCTCGTTGATCGCATCCATGATCGACAGACCAGCAGCCAGCAACTCGTTCTTGGCCAACCGGTCGAACGGCAGCCCGAGATCCTCGAGATCGACGATGGCGTAGAAGTTGCCGCCGTAGGAGATGTCGTAGCGCACCTGGCCGAAGCCGGGGACCTCCACGACTTGATCCAGCCCCAGGCAGAACGACGGCACCATCGTCAGGGTGACCGAGTCGGCGTGCCCGTCACTGACCGCGACCTCGGCGATCACCAGACCGGCCGGCGTGTCCAGCCGAATGGTGGTGACCGGCTCGGTCACCGGCACCATTCCGGTCTCCACCAGCACCGTCGCCGTGCCGATCGTGCCGTGGCCACACATCGGCAGCAGACCGGACACCTCGATGAACAGCACACCGTAGTCGGCATCGGGCCGGGTCGGTGGCTGCAGGATGCTGCCGCTCATCGAGGCGTGACCGCGCGGCTCGTACATCAACAACGTCCGCAGGTCGTCGGAGTTCTCCATGAACCACAGCCGGCGCTCGGCCATCGTGGCGCCGGGGAGCACCCCGACCCCACCCGTCACGACCCGGGTCGGCATGCCTTCGGTATGGGAATCGACTGCGCTGATCACCCGGCTGGTACGCACTGCTGATCTCCTCGATGGCCATGAGCCGGCTGGGGTTGGAGTTAGCTGCTGGCTCGTCCCCGATGTCGGGGATGAGCCAGCAGCAAGTGAGGGTACGAGCGTAAACGCTCCGACTTACTTGTAGCCCTTGGCCAGCACGGCCTCGGTGTCGGCGACGACCTTCGCGTGGATGTCGGCCGGCAGCGCGGTCCGCGGCGGGCGGCAGATGCCGCCCTTGCGACCGGCGACGTCCATGGACAGCTTGATCGCCTGCACGAACTCGGTCTTGGAGTCCCAGCGCAGCAGCGGGTGCAGGTCGCGATAGATCGGCAATGCCTTCGCCCAGTCAGCGGGATCGCCGGAGGTGGCCAGATTGTAGAGCTCCAGGGTGGAGACGGGGATCGCGTTCGGATAGCCGGCGATCCAGCCGACCGCACCGGCGATCCCGAGCTCGAGCAGCACGTCGTCGGAGCCGATCAGGATGTCGAGATCCGGAGCGAGCTCGGAAATCTCGTACGCCCGGCGGACGTCGCCGGTGAACTCCTTGACGGCGACGATGTAGCCCTCGCCGTGCAGCTCGGCCAGCAACTCCGGGCTCAGGTCGACCTTCGTGTCGTACGGGTTGTTGTAGGCCACGATCGGCAGCCCGACCTGGGAGACGGCCCGGTAGTGGTTGACCACGGACTCGCGGTCGGCCTTGTAGGTGTTCGGCGGCAGCTGCAGGATCGAGACCGCGCCGGCCTCGGCCGCCTGCTCGACCCAACGGACCGACTGCAATGTCCCGTACGCCCCTGCGCCGGCCATCACGCCGAAGCCCTCCGGCGATGCCTCCACCGCGGTGGTGATGACGCGGGCGCGCTCCTCGTCCGACAAGGTCTGATACTCGCCGAGGGAACCGTTCGGGCAGACACCGTGGGTGCCATTCGCGGCCAGCCAGGACACGTGCTCGGCGAAGCCGTCGAAGTCGACGGAAAGGTCGTCGTTGAAGGGCAGCGCCGTAGCGGTGAACACGCCATGCCATGCCTTGCGGTCGGTCATCTGTCGCTCCTTGTGCGGATCAGATCGAGCTCAGTACGAGGTGATGATGCCTTTATAGCATGTGATATTGCACTGAGTCGAGAGGTGCCCGGAGCAGGCTGGATGAGTTAGCGATTGGGCGGTGCCGGCAGCTTGGCGAGCAGGGCGCGGGCGAGTTGGATCAGGGCCGCCGATCCAGGCAACAGCTCAGCATGCCGTCTTGTGACGAAGGCGAACGTCTCGTGCAAACGCGGGCTGAGCGGTGACCAGTGCAAGGTGTCGAGAAACCCCAGGGCGTGAGCCACGGCCCAGGTGAGCACCGTGTCTCCGACGCCCAGTCGGACCAGATCAAGCAGGACCTGGGGCGAATCCACCTCGATCGCCGGACGCAAAGACAGTCCGAGCCGCTGCGCGCGCTCGGTCAGCCGCTGGCGAACCGGGTCAACCTCGCTCCATCGAGCGTCGGGGAGGATGAGCTTCGCTGTCGCCAGCTGCTCGATGGGCACTGGCTCCGAGACGCGACCGGCATCGGCGGTCAGGTAGACCGTCTCCGAAGACCACTCGAGCGGCCCGACGTCCAGACCTCGGTCGTCCACCGGCAGCGACACCAGTCCGGCCTCGAGTTCGCCGTCTCGGACGGCATGGGCGATCTGGGTCGAGTTGTCGCTGACCAGCCGCAGGTGGATGAGCGGGAACTGGTCGTGGAAGCTCCTGGCCAGGTCGCGGTGGATCAGGTGATGTGCCGTGCTGAAGGTGCCGAAGCCCACGGTCCCACCCGTCATGGTCCGAATCGGATCGACAGCAGCGGCGGCCAGATCGGCAGCTATCAAGGTGTGCTGAGCATGCGGAACCAGCAGTCGGGCGGCCTCGGTCAAGATCAGCCGGCGATTGGTACGGACGAACAGCGCCACGCCGAGCTGCTGTTCGAGTCGGCGGATCTGCTCCGACAGGCTGGGCTGGGCGACCAGGTTGGCTTCCGCAGCGGCGGACAGTGAGCCGTGGTCGACAGCAGCGAGGAAGTAGCGCAACTGTTGCAGGGTGATCGTCGGCGAGGACATGCATCCCTCCTGGCTGAGTCGGGGAGGTTGCCCAGATTCAACAGCAACGCGACCGACGCTGTCACCCAAGGCTGAGCCTTGAGTGGCTCTCGGAAATGAGCCCTTCACGAGATCCGGCGGGCTACCACAGAATTCAAGGCGCCGAGACGACGCAGTCCGGTCCGACACTCGAAAGGTGGCCCAGATCGCATGAAGGAAGCACCACGTTCCAGGTGGAGGTGGTCGAGCCGGAGTCTGCTCCGCCGGCGAGTGCCGACCGTGGTGGCCGCTTCGGCCCTGCTGTTCGGTGGGCTGATGGCCGGTGGCGTCGCCGATTCGGCGGCGGCCTCACCGTCGAGGTCGGGCCATTCCCTTCCGGAGTACTGCCGACAGCTCGATCCATCGCTGACCTGGCAACCCGGCGTCCGCGAGTTCCTGCAATCGGCCATCGACAAGAACAGCACCTGCCGCGGCGCGGTGCGTCATGGCAAGAACAAGGTCGCCATCTTCGACTGGGACGACACCATCGTCAAGAACGGCATCGGCTACGTCACGAACTACTACACCCTCCAGCACGACCTGGTGCTGCAGCCGAAGAACCGAGATTGGCGGACGCTCAACCGCTATCTGACCGACGACGCGGCCCACGCGCTCACCAAGGCGTGCGGCACCAAGGTCCGACCCGGAAAGCGGCTGCCGACGAGCACCAACGAGGCGTGCACCGCCGAGATCGTGGCCCTGCTGGATGGCAAGACGGTCGACGGCAAGGTCGGGTTCACCGGCTACAACGCCCGTTGGATCGAGCCGTCGTACCTGTGGAGCGCAGCGCTACTGTCCGGCTACACCGAGCGTCAGATCGCCGGATTTGCCGCGCAGGTACGCCAGCAGATGCTGACCGCGCCGATCGGCACCACCCAGCACATCGGTGGCAAGAACGTGACCGGCTACATCCGCTACTACGAGCAGATGCGAGATCTGGTCGGCACCTTGACAGCGAATGGGATCACTCCGTGGGTGGTCTCGGCGTCACCCGAACCCTTGGTCAAGGTGTGGGCGCCGGGTGCAGGATTCGATGTCCGCCATGTGGTCGGCATCCGGTCGGTGTACGACCGGCACGGTCGACAGACCCCTCATCTGAAGGGCTGCGGTGGCACGGCCGACGGTGACGACGCCGTCCTCCCCTACATCGACGGCAAGCGTTGCTGGGCGAACCAGGCGATCTTCGGGGTGAGGGGGGCGAAGGCCTTCGACCAGCTGTCGGCCAAACGACGCCAGGTGCTGGCCGGTGGCGACTCGGTGACCGATGTGACCTTCGTCGGTGATGCCACCTCAGCCTCACTGGCGATCAACCGGAACAAGCCTGAGCTGATGTGCCGGGCCTATGACGGGCTGTTCACCAAGGGTGGCAAGTGGGCCGTCAACCCGATGTTCATCAACCCACTCCCGCAGCACGCGCCCTACCAGTGCTCCCAGGCCTACGCGAATCCGGATGGCTCATTCGGTCCTGTGCTGCGCGCCGACGGCAGCGTCATCGAGGATCAGATCGACTCCGTTCACGGCTGAGGGTGCAGCGGTCGACGCGGCCTATTCATGTTCGTGATGCAACATGCGCATGTGCTGGTTGACCAGCTCGATCATGGCCTCGGTGGCCGGGGACAGGCTGTTGGGATCTCGGGTGATCACGGCGAAGGTCTCGATCAGCGGCGGGTCGAGACTGGCCCAGGTCAGGTGCTTGGTGTAGCCGAGTGCTTCTGCCACCGGCACGGACGCAATTGCTCCGGCCAACCCGCTGGCCGCCACCGACAGGGCGGCAGCACCGGTCTCCACCTCGATATCCGGGACGAGCGGAAAGCCCTGCCGTTGGGCCCGGATGCTGAGTTGCTGGCGGGTGGGGTCGGTGTCTGCATAGCCTGCGTCGGGCAGCACCAATGGCCGGGCGGACAGGTCGGCGATCGTGACCGGTCTGTCACCGACTCCATCGCCTGGGTGTAGTCGTCGACCACCCGTCGCGCATGAGGCAGGAACCAGCGGCCCGCCTCGGTGAGGGTGAGACCCTGCCGTGCCCGGGTGAACAAGGCGACCCCGAGATGCTGTTCCAGCTTGCGAATCTGCTCGGACATGCTCGGCTGCGCGACCCCGAGATCGCTCGCTGCTTGCGACAGCGAACCGGCGGCCTCCGCAGCCAAGACGTAGTTGATCTGGACGATCGTCACGGTTGGCGAGCATATAGGCAACGCCTATATCTGCAGCGTAAACCGACCTCTAGACATTCATCTAGGAGTTGCCTAGAGTCGCGAATAATCTCAAGGTAGCTACCTATCCCCATCGGAGGTGCGGATGTCGAAGCAGAGATCCCGAGTGGCTCTGGTCACCGGAGGCGCTCGCGGTCAAGGGGCCGCCCACGCGGGAGCTCTGGCGGAAGCCGGTTACTCGGTCGTCATCGCCGACGTACGCGACGAGGACGGCGTGCATACCGCTGAACAGCTCCAAACTCGTGGATTGCCGGTTCGCTACGTCCATCTGGATGTCACCGACGAGACTGCTTGGCTCGAAGCCATCGCCGAGATCGAAGCCAACGACGGTGGTCTCGACGTGCTGGTCAACAACGCCGGGATCATCCGCGTCACTCGTCTGGTCGACCTCGACATCAAGGAATGGGACCTGCTGCAGACGGTCAACGCGACCTCGGTGCTGCTCGGCATCAAGGCAGCGGCGCCGGCCCTGGCCCGGCGCGGCGGCGGCTCGATCATCAACATCTCCTCCACCGCGGCTCATCGTGGTGCTGAAGGCTATGGCGCCTATTCCGCTTCCAAGGCCGCGATCCTCGCGCTGACCAGGGCGGCTGCCCTTGAGTTTGCACCCCAGAGCATCCGCGTCAACTCCATCAGCCCGGGCGGTGTCGACACGCCGATGAACCTCGACGAGCCGGCGGGTGGCACGTCGTCGGGCGCACCGCTCGGCCGCCGAGCGCGTCCCGAGGAGATCTCCCCGCTCGTCGTGTTCCTGGCCGGCGACGGCGCCTCGTATGTCACCGGCTCGGACTACCTCGTCGACGGCGGGGTGACGGTCCGATGAGCGCCTCCGATGTGCAGGCCGGTGTTGCGCTGGTCACCGGCGCCGGCAGCGGCATGGGCCGTAGCACTGCTGACGCGTTTCTCGCTCAGGGCTGGACCGTGCTGGCCGTCGACCTGGTGGCCGTCGACGCCACCGGCACCGACGGACGGCTCATCCCGCTGGTGCTCGACGTCCGCGACCGCGCCGCGATCGAGGCCGCCCTGGCCGAGCACCTGCCCGCGCTGGGCGGCAGCCTGCACGCGGTGGCCAACGTGGCCGGCATCTACCCGCCCTCAACACTGGATACCTTCACCCCCGAGCTGTTCCACAAGGTCTTCGACGTCAACGTCCTCGGGGTGCTGAACGTGATGGCCGCCGCCGCGCCCTACATGCCGGAGGGGTCTGGCATCGTCAACTTTGCCTCCGTCGACGCCTTCGTGGTCTCCCCCGGCCAGCTCGTCTACGGCGCCTCCAAGGCCGCCGTCGTGATGGTCACCAAGGCGACCGCCTTGGAGCTCGCACCGCGCCGGATCCGGGTGAACGCCATCGCCCCCGGGTGGGTCGCCACCCCAGGCAACGCCGCTACCGGACGGATGGAGGCTGCCGCCGCCGGGATCCCGCTCGGCCGGGTGGCACAGCCGTCCGAGATCGCCGACTGGGTCTGGCTGCTCACCGGTGGCGGTGCCGCGTCCTTCATGACCGGCGACACGATAACCCTCTCCGGCGGCGACATCATCCGCTGACCACAGAGCCAACAACGAACGAAAGGACAGACCTGTATGACCCGCTACTGCGTCATCGGCGCCGGTGCCGCGGGCATCTCCGCGCTCCAGCAGCTGCGTCAGGCCGGCTACGACGTCAACTGCTACGAGAAGACCGACCGAGTCGGCGGTCACTGGCACACCGACTACGACGCGCTGCACCTGATCACGTCCCGGGACCATACGTTCTTCGAGGACTTCCCGATGCCGAAGGACTACCCGCACTTCCCGCGCCGGGACCAGGTCCGCGCCTACATGGAGTCCTACGCCGCACACCACGGCCTCTACGACATCATCCGGTTCAACACTGCGGTGAAGTCGGTGGAGCCGATCGCCACTGACGGCCCGGTGGGCTCTGCGGGTTGGACAGTCACGCTGGAGAACGGGGAGCAGCATGACTATGACGGTGTCCTGGTAGCCAACGGCCACCTGTGGGACCAGAACATCCCGTCCTTCGAGGGCGAGTTCACCGGCAAACAGATCCACTCCGGCTCTTACCAGAACGTCGGCGATATCGAGGGCGACCGAGTTCTGGTCGTCGGTGCCGGAAACTCCGGTTGCGACCTCGCGGTCGACACCGCGCAGCATCGCATCGACGTCGACATCGTGATCCGTGAGGGTCGCTACTTCCAACCCAAGATGTACTTCGGCGTGCCTCGCCAACAGGTCGGGTTCATGTCCGAGTTCAACGCGGCAGACCAGGACCTGATCGCCAGGTTGCTGGCCAAGGTCTCGATCGGCGAGTGGCAGAACTACCCGGGCATGCCGAAGCCGGAGCACGAGACGCTGGCCGACGGCGCGGTCACCGTGAACGACCTGTTGCTCTTCTGGATCCACCACGGCCGGATCAAGGTCCGGCCCGGAATCGCCCGGTTCGAGGGCAGGACCGTCCACTTCGCGGATGGCACCTCCGGCGAATACGACACGATCCTGTACGCCACCGGGTTCAAGCCCAGCGTGCCGTTCCTCGACGAGTCGCTGCTGCACCGCAGCAAGGGCGTCCCGCTGCGGTATGCCGGCGGGATCGTCCCGGTGGGCCTGGAGAAGCTCTACTTCATCGGCCTCTCGGCTGCCCGCGGCCCGCAGATCCCGATCTACGGGGTCCAGACGAAGCTGGCGATCCGGATGATCGCCCTGCACGAGGCCGCCGGTCCCAGCGGCACCGACATCCAGGCCTATCTCGCCGGGCTACAGGAGCCCGACGACCGGATTGACATTGTTCGTAACATCTGGAACGACCAGATAGCTGACACGGAGCGGCTGCTGGATGCATACTCAATCATCCGGCCCACGAAGCCGGTCGAGTCGGCGCACGCCTACTACTAGACGGATCGGACGTGCACCAGCGTCCGACCACGTCCACCCGTCCACCTGCCGCCCAACGGCACGATTCCAGCAGTGAACTCACCGAACAGGCCGGTGGGCAGCCATACAGCACCTGTCCGCCGGATCCCACCCCTTCGTTCGGCGTACATCGTCGTGCGTTCCAACCAACGAGAATGAGGAACGACCATGGAAGCAGCACCGTCCCTGGCAACAGGGCAATCCGAGGAACGTCAACGCGCTATCGAGATCACAGAAGGGGGGATCTGATGTCTTCTGCTGCACCTGCGTACGAGACCACGAGTGACGCTTTCAAGAAACGGTTCATGTGGCGGCTGATCGTCGTGCTGATCGGCGGCATGCTGCTGGATGGCTACATTCTGGGCCTGATCGGCCCGGTGACCAAGACGCTGGAAGCCGATCTCGGGTTGACCGCGACCCAGGTCGGGGCCGTGGCTGCGATGGCGTTGATCGGTATCTTGGTGGGTTCCCCGATCGGTGGCTGGGCGGCGGACAAGTGGGGCCGGCGGCCGTTGTTCTTCGTCGACATCTCGCTGTTCCTGGTCGCGTCATTCATGCAGTTCTTCGCCGGGTCGTTCGAGGTGTTGCTGATCATCCGGTTGCTGATGGGTATCGCGATCGGTGCGGAGTACTCGGTGGGTTGGCCGATGATGTCGGAGTTCTCTCCGACCCACCTGCGGGGCCGGTTGATGGCCACGGTGAACTTTGCCTGGTACTCGGGGTTCTTGATCGGTTTCGTCATCGCCACCTTCGCCACCCGCGCCGGGGTGAGCTACAAGATCATCCTCGGCTCGTCCACCGTCATCGCGCTGGCGTTGTTGTTGGGCCGGATCGGTCTGCCGGAGTCGGCCCGTTGGCTGTGGAACGTCGGCCGCCATGAGGAAGCCAAACGGGTGACCTACAAGTACATCCCCAACCCCGACGAAGAGGTCGCCGATCTGGAACGCGAGCTCGTCCACTCGTCGGAGACGAAGAAGAAGGGCTTCACCGAGCTCTTCTCCAAGAACTACATCCGGGCAACCGTGTTCGTGTCCTGGTTCTGGTTCTCCAACGTGCTCACCTACTTCGGCATCGCGACCTTCGCCGACGAGATCCTCAAGGCGTACGGTCTGGGCGGCTTCCTCGGCGGCATCTTGATCAACCTGCTCGCCGTCATCGGCGTCATGGTCTGCATGATCTTCATCGAAAAAGCCGGACGCCGCTTCTTCACCGTGCCGGAACAGTGGATCATCCTGGCCATCTTCTTGATCCTCGGCCTGTGGTCCGGCGCCCCACCCGTGCTGGTGCTGGCGCTGTTCTTGGTCTTCGCGTTCCTGAACGCGATCAACGGCGCCCTCACCTCCATCTACCCCGGCGAGGTGTTCCCGACCGAGGTCCGCGGTGTCGGCACTGGCTTCGCCGCCGCCGTCAGCCGGCTCGGCGCAGCCACCGGCACCTTCTTGATGCCCATCGGCATCGAGAAGTGGGGCATCACTACGGTCATGCTCGGGATGGCCGTAGTGATGTTCTCCGGTGCGCTGGTCTCCCAGCTCTGGGCGCCGGAGACCAAGGGCAAGAGCCTCTCCGAAACCGCCGCCGGCTTCGGCCACTAACCCGCACAGAGAACGGAGTACGTCATGACTGTTGCTGTTGCCTACAGCGACACCCCCCGCGGCGAGGCAGCGCTCCAAGTAGCAGCCCAGGAAGCGGTGCTGCGAGGTGTCAGCCTCGAGGTGCTGAACATCATCGGAGGCGTCGACGAAGTCGAGCAGAACGACCCCGTCGTGGAGAAGAAGGTTGCCAACCGCTTGGCCGACGTGGCCGACCTGAACTGGCGCCTCCACACCGCCCCGGAGGAGTTTGACACCGCCGAAGCCCTCCTCGACCAGGCTGAGGAAGTCGATGCCGCCATCCTGGTCATCGGCTCCCGACACCGGACCAGGGTCGGCAAGCTGCTGCTCGGTTCCACCGTGCAGCGAGTGCTGCTCGAGTCGACCATCCCCGTCCTCGTCGTCAAGGCCGAGTAGGGGCTCGAAGCAAGGTGGCGGGCTCGCCAGTCTCAGAGCGCGTCCTCGAAGCCGCGGTATTCGGCAAGATTGTTCAACCGCCGACGTACCGCGGCTATCCCTTTCACCGCAGCCGAGAGGATGTCCCGGTCGATCGAATTCAACTCCCGCAGCCGGACGGAGTCGGTGGACCTCTCCCCCGTCGCCATCTGCTTGAGCTGATGCCGGAGCCGGAGATCTTCCAGTACCTCGAACACCTCGATCAGCGTCGCGGCGTCGGCGACCGCACGACGAGATCGTCGACCAATGTGTACGTCGGCGCGCCGACCTCCGCTGCATCGGCGACATTGACGTCCAAGACCCGCGGATCGGAGAACACTGCTCCCCATTCTCTGACGTGACTGTTCTCTGCTCTGAGTGAGGCACTGCCGTCTGAGCGCCGACACTAGCCCTTCCTTATATAGGCGTTACCTATATGATCACCCCAGGAAACTCTGGATGCAGGAACCCAATGACGATCGTGCAGATCAACTACTTCCTGGCCGCGGAAGCAGCAGGGTCGCTGTCCCATGCGGCCGGCGAACTCGGCGTGGCCCAGCCCAGCATGTCGGAGCAGATTCGCAAGCTGGAAGGACAGCTGGGCGTCGCGCTGTTCACCCGGGCACGCCAGGGCCTCACCCTCACCGAAGCAGGCCGCCGCTTCCTGCCCCATGCGCGGCGGGTGCAGGACGAATACACCCGAGCGATGGAGTCCGTCGCCGGGATTCGGAACCGGGAGAGTGGCACGGTGGCGTTCGGCGTGTTCAACAGCGCCCCGTACGTGTTGTCGGGCCTGATTCCCGCGTTCCGGATCCGCTATCCCAAGATCGCGGTCCGGATGATCGGCTCCAACTCCGCCCAGATCGCCGACGCCGTTCGCTCCGGACAGCTCGAGGCCGGCCTGGTCGCGCTGCCCATCGACGCCCGTGGCGTGACCATCGGCGACGTGCTGTGGTCGTGCGAGGCCGTCTACTTCCACCTCGACCCCGAAGCGACGGTCCATCCCCTCACGATCGCCGATCTCGCGGCCCGGCCGCTGGTGCTGCCTGATGCCGGCTATGCCGACACCGATCCGACCCGGCAACAGCTCAGCATTCGCGCCCAGCGGCAGGGCTTCCCGCTGGTGCCCGACATCGAGGTGGAGACCGGCGCCGCGGCGTTGTCGGTGGCTGCCAGTGGGCTCGCCGGCGCGATCGCATCGCTGCCGGTCGCCGAGGCCCTCGGCTTCACCAAGCGCCTGAGCTGGGCAAGTCTGGACCCGCCACTGATCGAGACCTTCGCCGTGATCACCCGGGACCCCCACAGTCTCTCCCCCGCCACCGAGGCCATGATCGAGCTGGTCAACCAGCACATGCGGATGCTGCACCACGAGCACGACGAACAGCAGTCGCTCTAGACTCCTTCGCCATGACGGAACGGGCGCAGGCCGGAGTTCGAGCGAGAGAGCTCATCGCACGGCCGTCCCTGCGCGAACTGGCTCTGGAAGAGATCCGGCTGGCCATCACCACCGGCCAGCTGGACGAGGGGCGCACCTACTCCGCGGCCGGGCTGGCCAAGGAACTCGGGATGTCCCTGAGCCCGGTACGCGAGGCGATGATGTCGCTGGTGTCCGAGGGAACGGTCGAGGCGATTCCCAACCGAGGCTTCCGGCTCCGTCCGATCAGTGCCGACGATCTGGAGGAGATCATCCGGATCCGGATCGTGCTGAGCACGGCCGCTGTGGCTGACCTCTGCGCCCGGGTCCGGGCCGGCCAGGACCCCGAGATCGATGCCCAACTCGGCGACCTGAGACGGATCGCTGACGCGAGCGTGGCGGCGATCGAGGAGCCCGCGTACGAGGAGTTCTTCCGGCTGGATCGCGATTTCCATCGGCTCTTGCTGGAGTACGGACTCGGCAAGCGCGCCGCGGACATCAGCCTGCGGCTGCGGGATCAGTCCCGGATCGTCGGCCTCGAACGGCCGCCGTTCGTGGCCGACCGGCAGACCGCGCAGGACCTTGTTGACATCGTCGAGCTGGTGACGGCCGGCCGAACCGAGGAGGCCCAGGAGGCCGTAACCCGGAATCTGTACTGGTACAAGCGACTCGGCTATTGACTGACCTCTCGCTATTGACCATTACCTATTGACTTTGTCGGCGCAAGGCCGTAGAACACTCCTTATCGATCAGTAATCGACTACCGATTACTTCGTCACCACCACCACAGAACCCCCTCTGAAAGCGTGGCAGCACATGACCGACGATCCGCTCCTCCAGCCGTTCTCCCTCGGCAATCTGACGCTGCGCAACCGCATCGTCTTCACCCCCCACGAGCCGGCGTACACCGAGGAGGGCATGCCCAAGGAGCGCTACCTGGCCTACCACCGGGAGCGGGCGCGCGGCGGTGTCGGCCTGATCGGCATCGGCGGCTCAGCGGTCGTCTCCAAGGACTCCCCGGCCGTTTTCGGCAACATCGACATGACCGACGACGCCGTGGTCCACTGGCTCCGAAACCTCGGCGATGCCGTCCACGACGAAGGCGCGAAGGTCGTGATGCAGCTGACTCACCTCGGCTGGCGCGCATCCAACATCCAGGGCGACTGGTTGCCGATCCTGGCACCTAGCCGGCTTCGGGAACCTGCGCACCGGTCCTTCACCAAAGCGATGGAGGAGTTCGACATCGAGCGGGTGGTCGCCGACTACGTCGCCGCTGCCCAGCGGGTCGCGGAATCCGGCCTGGACGCCATCGAGCTGTACCACGCTGGCCACCTGCTCGACGCCTTCCTGCTCGACCGGTCGAACCAGCGCGACGATGACTACAACGGCGACCTGGAGCGTCGGCTGCGCTTCTCGCTGCGCGTGATCGACGGAATCCGCGCCGCCGTCGGCAAGGACTTCGTGGTCGGCGTGAAGATGGCTTTCGCCGACGAGGCCGAGGGTGGCATGCGGGAGGAGCTCGGCGTCGAGATCGCCAAGCGCTACATCGATCACGGCATCGACTTCATCCATCTCGTGGTCGGGACACCCTCCAGTGACGCGGAATTGGCCCGCAACATCCCGGGCATGGGCACACCGTCGGCGCCGAACCTCGACATCTGTCGCCGAGTGCGTACCCAGCTCACCGTGCCGTTGCTCCATGCCACCCGGATCACCGATGCCGCGACGGCCCGTTTCGCGATCGAGGACGGCTGCGTCGACCTGGTCGGCATGACCCGGGCCCAGATCGCCGATCCCTACCTGGTGCGCAAGATCGCCGAGAAGCGCGACGACGACATCCGCCCCTGCGTCGGTGCGAACGCGTGCCTGGACGCGATCTACGTCTCGGGCTCGGCAACCTGCATCCACAACCCCGCCACCGGCCGGGAGCTGACGCTGCCGCAGATCGAACCCGCCTCCCCGCAGCCGGGCAAGCGGGTGGTCGTGGTCGGCGCCGGACCCGCCGGGCTCGAGGCCGCCCGGGTCTGCGCGGTCCGTGGCCATCACGTCACCGTCCTGGAGGCCGACACCACGTACGGCGGGCAGGTCCGGATCGCGTCCCGTTCGCCGCATCGTCGCGATCTGATCGGCATCGTCGACTGGCGCTATCAGCAGGCGACCAAGCACGGGGTGGACTTCCGGTTCGGCGTGCTCGCCGAGCCGGACGACATCCTCGCCGAGAACCCGGATGTGGTGATCATCGCGACCGGCGGCATCCCCGACACCGACTACGGCGACGTCCGGGCCGAGGTGCACGATGTCTGGGACGTCATGCAGGACAGCCTGAAGAGCAAGAAGCGGGTCATCGTCTTCGACGACCACGGCTACTACCCCGCCATGGACGCGGTCGAACGACTCGCCATGAACGGGCAGGAGGTCGTCTATGTGACCCCGGAGCGGGCCATCGGCATCGACGTGGGCGGGATGAACTCGCCGGCGTACCTGAAGACCTTCTCCACCTACGGCGTCCAGACCGTGCTGAACGAGCGGCTGATCAAGACCACGCGTGGCGATGGACGTACGGTCGTGGCCACGTTGCGGAACGAATACTCCGGCCGGGAGACCGAGTTGCGCGCCGACGCACTGGTCATCGATCACGGGACCGCTCCGAACGACGAGCTGTATTTCGCGCTGACGGACTCGTCCCGCAACCACGGCGATCTCGACCAAGGCGCGTTGCTGGCCGGTGAACTGCAGCCGGCGGTCGACGGCGACGGATTCCTGTTGTATCGGATCGGCGACGCGGTGTCGTCGCGTAACGTCCATGCTGCCCTGCTCGATGCACTGCGCCTTGGGATGGGCCTGTAAAAGAGATCAGCAGAAGCCAGACTGTACGAGTAGCCCCCAGACTGTGAGGGAACGAGCCAGATGAAGATCGTCGTACTGATCAAAGAGGTCCCCGACACCTACAACAAGCGGGTGCTGGACCTGGAGACCGGCCTGGCGGACCGCGCGGCGAGCGACGCGATCCTCGACGAGAGCAGTGAGCGGGCCCTCGAGGTCGCGCTCAGCCACGCAGAGGTCCACGACGACGTGGAGATCCTCGCGCTCTGCGTCGGCCCGGGGAGCGCGGCAGCCTCGCTGCGCAAAGCCTTCGCCATGGGTGCCCATCGGGTCACCCATGTGGTCGACGACGCACTCCGGGGCGCCGATGTGGGTCTCACGGCAGAGGTGCTGGCGGCGGCGATTCGGGCCGACGGCTTCGACCTGGTGATCGCGGGCAGCACGGCGACCGACGGCACCTCGGGCATGGTGCCGGCCGCTTTGGCCGAGCTGCTGGATGCCGCACTGCTCAGCGGACTCAGCTCGGTGGAGATCAGCGGCGACGGTGTCGCCGGCACCCGGATCAGCGACGGACAGATCCAGCAGCTGCGGGCCGCCTTCCCAGCGGTCATCTCCATCACCGAGGCCCTGCCGGAAGCGCGCTTTCCCAACTTCAAGGGCATCATGGCAGCGAAGAAGAAGCGGATCGAGGAGATCGACCTGGCCGAACTCGGGGTCGAGGCCGACCGGGCCGACACCGCACGCTCGATCATGTTGTCGATCGCCGAGAAGCCGCCGAAGCAGGCCGGGGTCGTGATCGTGGACGAGGGAGACGCGGGCGAGCAGCTCGCCGCCTTCCTGGTCGAGAATCACCTGGTCTGAGACGGAGATCCCCCGACATGACGATTCCCGAGATGAGAAGGCCGAGATGACCACCGCTTCGCAGTCCGCCATTCTGGTCGCCCTGACCGCGGTCGCCGGCAAGCTCGACGGCTCGGCCGCCGAGTTGCTGGGTGCGGCGGCACAGATCGGTACACCCGTTGCGCTGCTGTCCGTCAAGGGCGGCGATGCGGACGCCGCCGCTGAGGCTGCGGCCGGCTTGGGCGCGGCCCGGGTGCTGCTGGCCGAGGTCCCGGACGGATTCGGTGGCGTCGCGAACGTGGATGCGCTCGCCGCGGCAGCGCTCCGGGTCAATCCGGATGCGGTCTTGATCCCGCACACCGTCGATGGCCGTGATCTCGCCGCTCGCTTCGCGGTACGCACCCGCTCCGCACTCGCTGCGAATGCCGTCGGGGTCTCCCGCGACGCAGAGGGAGTCGTCGCCCAGCACTCGGTGTACGGCGGCGACTACGACGTCACTTCGACCGCCACGTTCGGTCCGCCGGTGATCACCGTCCGACCCGGTGCGATCACCGCCCGGGCCGAGGCTGCTCCGCTGGCGGCGCAACGCCTCGACTATGCCGGTTCGGGCAAGCCGGAGCCGGTCGTCGAATCAAGTGAGCAGGTCGCCGAAGCGGGCTCCTCCCGCCCCGATCTGCGCAGCGCCCGCCGGGTCGTCTCGGGCGGCCGAGGGCTGGGTTCGGCCGAGAAGTTCGCTCTCGTCGAGCAGCTCGCCGATGCTCTCGGTGCCGCGGTCGGCGCCTCGCGGGCCGCCGTCGACGCCGGCTACATCCCGCAGTCCCATCAGGTCGGACAAACCGGTGTGTCGGTCTCACCGGATCTCTACGTCGCTCTCGGGATCTCCGGCGCCATCCAGCACCGGGTGGGCATGCAGACCGCCAAGACCGTCGTCGCCATCAACACCGATCAGGACGCCGCGATCTTCGGCGTCGCGGACTTCGGCGTGGTCGGCGATGTGTTCACGGTCGTGCCTCAGCTGATCGCCGCCCTCGAAGCCCGCAAGAGCTAGTCCGAGAGGCTTCATCCGTGACCGTCTCCTTGCGTCCCCTTCGGCAAGGTTTGCCTCGGATTCCCGGAGGTGAGCCCTGGCCGCCGGCGGGCTTCGTCGAGCTCGAGGACCGGCCGGACTTCCTGGCCGAGACGGCACCGGCCGCAGACGCCTCTCCCTCGGTGGCTCAGCCGGTCGCGCCCCCGCCGGAGGACTCGGCACCAGCAGATGCAGCACCGGAATCGACGACCGAGGTGCGTCAGGTGCCGCTGCGTCGAGGACTGCCGCGGACACCGGGTGGCGAGCCGTGGCCCCCGGCCGGGTTCGGAATGCTGACGGCCTCCAGCAATGCGTTCGACCTCACGCCGGCCGCAGGTGTCACACCATCGCCCGGCCCGGCAACTACGGTTCCCGAACCGGACGTCAGCGCCTCAGCTGCTCCAGCAGTGACTGCTCCTGAACCGACTGCCCCCGTACCGGCTGTTCCGGAAGCGGCTGCTCCTGCACCGACCGCCAGCGCGCCCGCAATGGGTTCCGCCCCCGACGCACCGGCGACTGAACAGCGGTCCGTCCCGCTGCGTCGGGGTCTGCCACGAACCAAGGGTGGCGGGCCCTGGCCACCGGCCGGCGTCGGTCTGCTCACGGTCGCTGCCGACGAGTTCGACTTCAGCGCAACGGCCGACGTCCCGGCCGAGCCCCCAGCCCCCTCGCCATCGAGTGCCGCCGCCGTACCGAGTGCCGTCGCTGGGTCGACAACTACGGAACAGGTCCCGCTGCGCCGAGGACTCCCGCGAACCAAAGGTGGCGAACCATGGCCTCCTGCCGGGTTCGGCCTGCTGACTGTTCCGGTTCCTCACGAGGAGACGGCAGCCGAACAGGCGGCGCCTACCGCCGAGGAGTCGCCGGCGGCGCCGTCACCGGTCGTTGAGAAACAGCCCGAGGTCGACGTTCCCAAGGCATCAGTAGCCGCCCCGACTCCCCCTGCACCGGCGGCTGCTCCGACTCCGCCGGCACCAGCGGCGGCCCCCCAGCCCAGCACCAAGCCGGCGGTCCAGAAGCCGGTGGTCCAGCCGGCTGCGGCCCGCTCTGCCAGCCAGGCTGCGAGACCAGCTCCCAAACCCGCTCCGAAGGCGACCGGGACCACGGGCGCATCCACCCAGACCGGCAAGCTGGCCGCCTTCACGGCCAAGGCCGCGCTGCTGCTCCGGTTCCCCGCGCTCGCGCTCGTGGGCGCCATCGTGGTCGTCGGCGGTCTGTTCATGCTGGTCCGCGGGCTGATGGGCACCGAGGTCATGACCGAGTTCCTGGTCAAGTACCCCGGCGAGTACCACCTGCCGGAAGGCGCCGAGCCCGGATTCCCGGCGTGGGTGCGGTGGAGCCACTTCCTGAACATGTTCTTCATCATCTTGATCATCCGCAGCGGGTTGCAGAACCGCTACGAGAAGCAGCCACCGGCGTACTGGACGCCGCGATGGTCATGGTTCGGCGGTGGCAAGAAGATCAGCATCTCGCTCTGGCTGCACCAGCTGCTCGACATCTTGTGGTTGCTCAACGGCATCGTCTTCATCACGCTGCTGTTCGTCAGCGGTCACTGGATGCGGATCGTCCCGACCAGCTGGTCGGTGTTCCCGAATGCCCTCTCCGCGATGTTGCAGTACCTCTCGCTCGACTGGCCCACCGAGAACGGCTGGGTGGCCTACAACAGCCTGCAGCAGCTGACGTACTTCACCATCGTCTTCATCGCCGCACCGCTGGCCGCGATCACCGGCTTCCGGATGAGTGGGCTGTGGCCCGCGAAGGCGACCCGGCTCTCCAATCTGTATCCGCTGGAGTTGGCGCGGGCTGTGCACTTCCCGACCATGATCTTCTTCGTCTTCTTCGTCATCACCCACGTGGCGATGGTCTTCGCCACCGGCGCCCTGCGGAACCTCAATCACATGTTCGCCGGCACCGATGCGACGAACTGGGCCGGTTTCTGGATCTTCGTCGTCGCGCTGACCGTCATCGCGGTGCTGTGGGAACTCGCCCGCCCGATGCTCCTCGCGCCGATCGCGAACCTGCTCGGTCGCGTGAGCCAGCGCTAGAACCTTCCGACCCTCATCCAGGGTTGGAAGACCTCTCAATAGCGAATCGCCATTGAGATCCGCGACTACGTATCCATCGGCGTCAGAACGTCGCGAATACTGCTGTAGTGTCCGGTAGCAACCGCTGGTGCGGAGCCCTTCTTGGAGGTTCATCGCACCGAAAGGACCATCCATGCGTACGAAGACCCCAACCGCTATCGCGGCGGCGCTGCTCGGCCTGAGCCTGGCCGTCGCCGGCTGCAGTTCCGGCTCGGAGAGCGCACCGGCGACGGAATCCACGAAGACCGTCACGGTGTTCGCAGCCGCGTCGATGAAGACGACCTTCACCGAGCTGGGCAAGACCTTCGAGGCCAGCCATGCGGGCACCAAGGTGACCTTCAACTTCGCCGGCTCACAGACCCTGGCGGAACAGATCACCCAGGGCGCCCAGGTCGACGCCTTCGCCTCGGCCAACGAGG
>JASGEZ010000127.1:0-16098 GCA_047605905.1 Microlunatus sp. | reverse complement strand
CGGGGCCGATGCCGGCCGGGCAAGCTGACGATCGGACAGCCGAGCCAACGGCAAGAACCTTCACTCCCCGAGTGCGAATAAAGTTAGCACGGCGGACCACCGCCCCGGCCAGCCAACTCCCAAATGCGATGCAGGTCACATCAATTCTGTGAGAGCCATTACCGTATTGCTCCTGTGACAGGGCTGTCATAATTCTGTGAATATCTAGTGATATAGCGCCTTGGCATTGGCGCAGGGCTGAGACGCGAGTCACATATTCGGCCTTCTTTGAATTCTCCAGCACCGTGCTCTAGGCTTTCAATTGTTTCCTGCGGTCTCACCGCCGCTTGCAGTCTCATCGGGGGGAGTGACTGAAATGGTGAGCACATCATGGCGCCCATTCGCTCATGTGCATATAGGTCGAGTTCCGGACAGCCATCGACTTCGGCCGGCTCGGGGACGGTGACCACGCCATGAGAGTTCTCACAGTTCTCGACGCCTACCGCCTCGGCGGAGCCGAGACACTGATCGCCCAGCTCGGTCGGGTTTCCGGCGTTGCCGGTCTCGACTTGGACGTGATCAGCCTGCATGGCCCGTCACCGGAGCTGTCTAAGCTGGAGCCACTGCTGCTGGAGGCCGGCTTGGAGCCGCGCTACCTGCACCTGAACCGGACCGTCGATCCCACCGGCTTCCGCCGACTGGTCAGCTATCTCAAGCAGTCTCGTCCAGACGTGGTGCACGCCCACCTGGAGATGTCGATGACGCTCGCCATCCCGGCCGCCCGACTGGCCGGGATACCCGCGGTAGGAACCTTCCACCACGTGCATCGCCCATTGTCCGGCCGGGCATCGGCACGGGAGCGGCTGGCGGTCGAGGTCGCCTCCCGCAGCCAGGCAGCGATCTTCGTGTCCCATGCGTCGTTGGTCTCCTTCGCCGACCGCTACCGACCCGGACGCCCGATACCTGCCAGCTGGCAGGTCGTGCACAACGGCATCGACCTGTCTCAGTTCAGTCCCGCACCCTCCGGCCAGCTCGAACCACTTCCGGCCGACCTCGGCCTTGCCGGGCACCAGGTCGTCACCGTGCTGGCCGCGCTCCGCGACTTCAAGGGGATCATCCATGCGGTCCGCGCCTGGCCGTCGGTGATCGCGCGGCATCCGCAGGCCCGGCTGCTGATCGTCGGCTCCGGCGCCGAGGAGCAGGCGCTGCGTGCCGAGGTCGAGCAGCTGGGGCTCGGCGACAGCATCGTGTTCGCCGGCATGCGCAGTGACATCCCGACACTGCTGCGCGGCTCGACGATGACGGTGCTGCCGTCGATCTACGGCGAGAATCTGCCGACGGTGCTGATGGAGGCCGGAGGCTGCATGCGGCCCGTCGTCGCCAGCCGGGTCGGCGGGATCCCCGACATCGTCGTCCACGGTGAGACCGGGCTGCTGGTGGAGCCGGGAGACTCGGCCGGCATCGCCGCGTCGATCAACCGGCTGCTCGATGATCCGACCCTGGCGCAGCAGCTGGGCCGAAATGCCCGCCGGCGGATGGAAGAACTCTTCGACGCCCGAGTCTGGGCAACGAACCTGCGGCACGTGTACGAGTCGGCGATCCAGGTAACGACCGAGCAGGTGTCGCTATGAGAACAGTGAGCAGACCGGTCGCCGCGCGCCCGAGCGTCGTGGTGGTGGCCGAGGCCGCGCCCATGCGCGGTGGCATCGCCACGTTCGCCGAGACCATCACAGCCGATCCTCGCCTCGGGAACCACTTCGACGTGACCTTGCTGAATACCGCGCGGACCGCCACCCGCCAGGGCGGCCGTTTCAGTCTCGACAACGTGCGATTCGCCCTGGGCGACGCGTGGCGTACCTTTCGGGCATCCCGCCGAGCCGACATCGTCCACGTGCAGTTGGTGGCCGACCCCGGCCTTCCGTCGCTGCGCGCAGCAGCGTTGAACATCGCCGCTCGTGCGGGTGGGGCCCGGCTCGTCGCGCATGTGCATTCGGCAGTCGGCAATGCCGGCCGGCCGGAATTCGGCTCGTACGGGCTGGTCGACCGGCTGGCACTGCGCACGCTGGCGCTGGCCGACCACGTCTGCACCGTCTCCGAGGTGGGTAGCGCCACCATGCGCTCGTTCTCGGGCCGAACCGCGGTCGAGACGATCGACAATGCCGTCGAGATCGCCGCCTTCAGCCCTACCGCGGTGGACCGGGTGCCACCCACCGTGCTGTTCGTGGGCGTCATCTGCCGCCGTAAAGGCACCATTGAGCTCGCGCGGGCGGCCCGGATGCTGCGGGAGGAACGCGGTGTCACCGGATGGCGCCTGGTAGTCGTCGGCGGGCCGGGCCCGACACCGCAGGACGAGTACGACGAGATCGTGGCCGAGTTCACCGCAGCCGGCCTTGCCGATGCTCTGGTCGGGCCAGAGTTCGGCCCAGCCGTTCAGCAGAGGCTGCGCGAGGCCGACGTCTTCGCGCTGCCCTCCTACCTCGAGGGCCAGCCGATCGCCATCCTGGAGGCCATGGCCACTGGTGTGCCGGTGGTCGGGACCGCCATTGGAGCCGTGCCGGACGTGATCCGCGACGGCACCGACGGCTTCGTGATCCAGTCGGGCGACGTGTCGGCCCTGGCCGATGCTCTGCAGTGCCTGATCGAAGATCCGGCCAGGCGCAGGGCAATGGGTTCGGCCATCCGGGAACGGGCCGAGGCGCGCCACTCCTTGGAGCGGCTCGCCGACAATCTCACGCGTGTCTATCGCACAGTGCTGGGTCTCCCGGCGCTCACCAGTCAGGAAGTCTCTCGATGAAGCAGTTCCTCACCACCGTCGATCGCGGCATCGCCCGCACCAGCATCATCGTCGGAGCAGCCGTAGCGGCACTCATCCTGGCAGCCGGGTTCGCCGTCGCGCTCACCACGCCGAAGCTGTGGACCGCTGAGTCACAGCTGGTCGTGCTGCCGAGCGCGAACCTCGACGATGCCGAGTCTGCTGCCTTCTACGAGACGCTCAGCCGTGGTCAGCTCGTCGGTACTTTCGCCGAGGTGAGCAGCAACCACCACTTCCAGCAACAGGCTGCAGACCAGCTCAAGCTGTCAGCGCCGCAGCAGGAGGGACTGACCAGCGAGGTCACGGTCGTGCCTGATACCTCGGTGATCTTGATCCGGGTCACCGCCACCGACTCCGTGTTGGCGGAGCGGATGGCAGACGCGATGAACGCCATCTCCCGGCAGTATCTCGCTGGGCTGTCCAAGCCCTACCAAGCGCAGGCCGTGTCCAGCGCCGAGGGCACCGCCTACCTGAGCAGCACCTCCCCAACGACCCTCGCCGCAGCCGGTGTGGTCGTCGCCCTGATCGCTGGCCTCGCCGTGCAGCAGGCGCTCTACCACCTGCTGCTGGCGATCCGAACTCCCGCGGCCGGGGCGAAGAAGCTCAGTCTCACCCGGTCGGACGCGGCATGACCACGACAGCCGCCACGTACCCGCTGCGGATCCTGGTGGTGGAATTCCTGCCCAGCGGGGGGATGTACCAATTCGCCTACCAGTTCGCCGACGCCCTCGCCCGTCAGGGGCATATGGTCACGCTGCTGACCGGACCGGATCCCGAGTTCAGCTCGCAGACCACCGGGCTGACCGTCGTCGAAGGCCTGCCGACGTGGCATCCGAACGCGGTCGACCACCTGGGCCCGTTGCGACGCCGGTTCCGGCGCGGCACTCGAGCCCTGCGGCTGCTCGAGTCGTGGCGACGAGTGCTCGCCTACGCGCGTCGCGGGCAGTTCGACGTCATCCAGTTCGGCGAACTCCGCTACGCCCTCGACACGGCCAGCTTCCTCGCCGTCGCGCGTTGGGGCCTGGCCGAGACTCTCGTTGACGTCGCGCACAACCCGCTGCCGTACGACGTCAACAGCGCCGACCAAGCGGTCGAGAAGTCCGGGCGGCTCACGATCGGGCTGCTGCGGCGCGCGTACGAGGCCTGCGACCTGGTCCTGGTGCTCGGTGAGGGACCTCGGGCCGAGCTGCTGGAACACTTCCCGGGCGTTCGCCGGACCGCGATCTGCGGGCACGGGGACTACTCGGCAGTGCTGCGTCAGGACGCGGTCGCGGCGCCGTCGCTGGCCGGTCCGAGCGCGCTGTTCTTCGGTGCCTGGACCAAGTACAAGAACCTGCCGCTGCTGCTCGAGGCATTCGCGCTGCTGCGACGGGAGATCCCGGCGGCGCGCCTGACACTGGCCGGCCCGCTGATGCCGGATGTCGATCTCCAGCAGCTCGCCACTCGAGCCGAGGAGATCGGCAACGTGGCGCTGCGGCCGGGTTATGTGGCGATGGAGGATCTGCCGAACCTGTTCGCCGATCACCGCGTGGTGATGTTCACCTACGAGACGGTGAACATCAGTGGCAGCGTACACATGGCGTACACGTTCGGTCGACCCGTGATCGCCACCGCCGTCGGTTCCATGACCGATGTCGTGGCCGACGGCCGGACCGGCCGGCTGGTGCCGCCGCAGGCAGCCGCCATCGCGGCGGCCATGGCAGAAATCCTCGGCGACGACGACGTCGCCGACTCCATGGGGAAGGCGGCAAGGCTGGTAGCCCAGTCCGATGCCTCCTGGTCAGCGGTGGCCGAGAGGGCGACCGCTGCCTATCTGAACAGACGAGTGACAGCGTCCGCCACTCACCACTAGGTAAGAATGACCACGCTACGGGGGTAACTGGGTCATGGTTGACAACATGGTACGAAGCCGGTCATTGCGACCGGTGATCATTTCATTGGCGCTGGCCATAGGCGACCTAGCGGCGATGTACGCGGCATTCATCGCCGCCTATCAACTCCGGGCGCTCTCGGACAAGCCGTTCCTGAACTATGTCGCACTGCCGGAGTACGCGACGATCTCGGCAGCTCTGGTCCCGGCCTGGATCACGATCTTCGCGATCTGTGGCCTGTACTCGATGCGTCAGACCCGGGGCTGGATCAGCGAGTTGATGCGGGTGGCAGCGGCCGTCGGCATCGGCGTCGCGCTGCTGATCGTCGTCGACTACCTGGTCTTCGACGTGCAGATCTTCCCGGCTCGCAGCGTGCCCTTCTATGCCTATCTGCTGGGCGTCGTGCTCGTGGTGGTGGTACGTCCGCTCGTCCGCCTCGCCCTGCAACAACTCTACGCCCGCGGCCGGGCACTGCACTCGATCGTCATCGTGGGGACCGGACCGGTCGCGGAGCGGGTGGCGACCGGTCTGCTGCGGTCCCTGCACGGCAACCAGATCGTCGCCGCCGTCGACCGCGACAACGCCGGTGGCCGGTTCCTCGGCAACCTCCCGGTGTACGGAGCGATCGAGCAGGCGCTCGACGCCCACCGCATCCGGGTGGACGAGATCGTGCACGCCGAACCCTCGATGGACCGCTCGGAGACCGAGCGGATCATGCGCTTGGCCATAGCCCGAGACCTGGGCTATCGCTTCGTCCCCGACGCGTATGGCGTCTTCACCGCAGCGTCGACGATGGGCACCATCCGGGGACTGCCCGTGATGGAGGTTCGGCTGACCTCACTGGGCGGCTGGGGCGCGGTGGGAAAGCGGGCCCTCGACATCCTCGGCTCGGTGGTCGGCTTGTTCCTACTCGCACCACTGTTCGGCGTGCTCGCGGCCATCGTGAAGCTCACCGATCCGGCAGGCCCGGTCTTCTACGCCCAGGAGCGGGTCGGCCGCGGCGGTCGACCCATCCGGGTGCTGAAGTTCCGCTCCATGCAGTGGGAGTACTCCACTGGCCCGGATCGGCCGTACAAGACGGCCGAGGAGGCGTTCACTGCCATGGGCCGGCCGGATCTCGTCGCCGAGTTCGCCGTCGATCACAAGGTCGCCGACGACCCTCGCGTGTCGGCGTTCGGCAGCTTCATGCGTCGTACCAGTCTGGACGAGCTTCCCCAGCTGCTGAACGCCCTCCGCGGCGACCTCAGCCTGGTCGGCCCTCGGCCGGTCACCTACGCCGAACTCAGTCGCTACGGCGACCGGCAGGCCAGCTTTCTCGCACTGAAGCCAGGGATCACCGGTCTGTGGCAGGTCTCCGGACGAAGCGACACCACCTATGACGAACGGGTGCAGCTCGACGTCTACTACGCCGAGAACTGGAGCACCACCTTGGACTTCAGCATCCTCGCCCGGACCGTCGTCACAGTCGCCGCCCGGCGCGGGGCATATTGACCTGATGCTCCGCCAGGCAGCATTGCTGCCTGGCGGGCTGCAGGTGCCCGACGCTGACCGGGAGTGGGCGTTCGTCGGATGGCGTCGCCGACTACCGTGGGACGCGGCGACCGACGCCAACGATGCCTCCGGAAGGGACACCCGCCATGTCCGACGCAGCAACCGGCCTCACCCTCGATCCCGCCACCACCGCCGTGGTGCTGATCGAGTATCAGAACGACTTCACCAGCGAGGGCGGCGTGCTGCACGGTGCCGTCGCCGAGGTTATGGACTCCACCGACATGCTCGCCAAGACCAAGGCGCTGGTGAGCGCCGCTCGGGCGGCCGGCGCGACGATCATGCACGCGCCGATCACCTTCGTCGCGGGCTATCACGAGATCTCCTCGCACCCGTACGGGATCTTGAAGGGGGTGGTGGACGGCAACGCGTTCGTCAAGGACTCCTGGGGCGCGGCGATCGTCGACGACCTCGCACCACAACCAGGAGACATCGTGGTCGAGGGCAAGCGCGGACTGGACACGTTTGCCAGCACCAACCTGGACTTCATCCTGCGCAGCAAGGGAATCACGACGATCGTGCTGGGCGGTTTCCTGACCAACTGCTGCGTCGAGTCGACGATGCGTACCGGCTATGAGAACGGCTATCGGGTGATCACGGTGACCGACTGCACCGCCGCCACCTCGACCGCCGAGCACGAGAGCGCGATCCGGTTCGACTATCCGATGTTCTCGCTCCCGGTCAGCGCCGATGACGTGATCAATGCGCTGGCGAGCCGCTCCGAGCCGGCCGGTGTCGCCTGATGGCGGGTCTCCATCACGTCGAGCCGGGTGGTCCTCCGCTGACCCTCCGGCTGTCCGACGACGTCACCATGACCAAGATCAGCGTCGGGCCGATGGACAACAACGCGTACCTGATCGTGCCGGACAGCGGCGGCGCCGTGCTGATCGACGCCGCGGACGAGGACACCCGGCTCCTGGACCTGATCGGAGACCGCGAGGTCGCGGTGATCATCACCACCCACCGGCACGGCGACCACTGGCAGGCACTGCCGTCGGTGGCCGAGGCGACGAAGGCGCAACTGGTCTGCGGCCGGCCGGATGTCGGCGCCATTGCGACCGGCGCCTGGGTCGAAGGACTGGTCGGCGCCTGGGACGGCGATGCGGTGACCGTGGGCGACGGCGAACTGGAGGTGATCGGCCTGGTCGGCCACACCCCGGGCTCGATCGGCCTCGCCTACACCGGGACCGACGGCGTGGTGCACCTGTTCACCGGCGACAGCCTCTTTCCCGGGGGGGCCGGACGGACCGTGAACCCCCAGGACTTCGCGTCGTTGATGGCCGACCTGGAGACGAAGATCTTCGGCCGCTTCGACGATCGTACGGTGGTGCATCCCGGGCACGGCGACGACACCACGCTGGGTGCCGAGCGGCCGCACCTGGCCGAATGGCGGGCGCGCGGCTGGTAACCGCACGGACTGGAATCCCGAGGAAGAGCGGAAATCGAGCCCACGAAGCGGACCGGCCGCGTGCGGGCGGCCGGTTCCTCGCTCCCGCTCAGACCGTGATCGACTGCTGGTCGTCGGCCACGGCGATCTGGATCTTGCGCGGCTTGGCCTTCTCTGCGACCGGGATCTCGAGCCGCAGCACGCCGTCGCGATAGCTGGCGGTGATCCGGTCCAGGTCGAGGTTGTCGCCCAGGACCAACTGCCGGCTGAACACCCCACGGGAGCGCTCGCTGGACAACAGTTCGTTCGCGCCCTCGGTCATCGGACGTTCGGCCCGGACGGTCAGTACGTTGCGTTCCACGTCGAGATCGATCGACTCGGTGTTGACGCCCGGCAGGTCGAACTCGACGATGAACCTCTCCCCCTCACGCCAGGCATCCATCGGCATGAACGCCGGTCGGGCCGTCGTGCCGAAGATCTGCTGCGCCAGGCGATCGAAGTCACGGAACGGGTCAGTGCGCATCAGCGGCATCGGAAACCTCCTTCACGTCGATGGTTGTCACCATCGGAAATCTGTAGTGACTGATATAGATTATCTACCACCAACTGGGCCGTTCTGCAAGACCGAGATGGGAGGATGTCGTAGTGAGCGGAGATTCCGAAGGCCCCGACCATCGGACGGCCGTGTATGGGATCACCGTGGCCGCCGGGTTGGTCGGCACCGGTGTCCAGAACCTGCGGGCCTACGAGCGAGCCGGTCTGGTCGACCCGCATCGCACCGGTGGCGGCACCCGGCTCTACAGCCAGGAGGACATCGAACGGCTGACCGAAGTGCAGGTTCTGCTGCGCCGCGGTCTCAATCTGGTCGGCATCGCGATGGTCTTCGAACTGCGCGAGGACAACCGACGACTGCGCCGGCTATTGGACGAGCAGATTGAATGAGCCCGTTCGCGACGATCACGTGAGTTCGTCGACTCGTCGGCTGCTGAGCGTCTTTCGCTGATACCGACCGCGTACGGCGAATTCCCGGGCTCGATGGCTGGACAAGGCCAACAACACCAGGGCGCCGGTGGCGATGGTCGGGAGCTGGGCCAGGCCGATCAGCTCCGACCCGCTGACGTTGGCATAGAAGGCGGAGAGGATGGCGATCACGGAATAGACCATCAGTAGCAGCCGCGACCAATTGCGGCCGATCCAGGTGGCGATGCCGAGGAGGATGTCGGTCACCGCGGCGCCGGCGACGATCACCGCAGCGATGATCCCCACTGCCGTCTGGCTGATCCCGCCCGAACCGTCGCCAACCAACTCCTGCGCCACGTCCTCGGGAACAAGAAACATCACCAAGGCGATCAACAGAACGCCGAGTCCGCGGATGACCGCGACCGCGCTACCGAAGACCGTCTGCGCCGGGCGCTTGTCCCGGCTGTCGCTCTCTTGCTCAGCCAGTATGGCCGCAGCCGGTATCGCCCGCAGGTCCAGGATCGGGAGATCGCCGTCGGTCTGGATCAAGTCACCGCCACCGTTACGGGAGTGATAGCCGCTGGAGAAGTCCTTGATCACTCGGACAGTGGCTTCCGGGTTCGCCTCCGTCACCGTACGAACGACGAAGTCTCGTTCTATGTCGGTGTTCGCCTCGATCTTGTGGGTGATTTGGAAGGTGAACAGCGACAGACCCACCCTCTTGTCGAAGGTCCCGGCGGCCAGCCAGTCGACGGCATAGCCACCGGGCAGCATCCAGCCGTCGGGACACCGCCAGAACCGGACATGATGACGCTGCGAGGTACTGCCACCAACCTCTTGCTGGTAGGCGAAATCCTGCTGCCGGTCGAACAGCAGCAGCGGACTGACCGGTGCGTTGGGGTAGCTCCGGCGCGCCAGTGTGGCCATGATCATCTTGCGGGTCGACGTCGGGTCGAGATCGTCGGCGCGGATCCAGCCGGCCTTGGTCATCACCTGATGAATCTGGCCCTCGTGCCCGAACAGTCCGAGGTTCACCGGATCGCCGAGCAGCCCGTCCGCGGTGCGGGTTCGACCGATGAAATACCCCGGTACGTAGATGACGGTGAGGATTCGATGCAGCCGCGGCAACAGCAGGTAGGTGAACAAGATCCAGAACGCCACCAGCAGCAGCAGCGGCCAGCCCGGACGCACTCCCTGTCGAAGCAACAGATACGCCAGCCACAGCGCTGCCAACCCGGCGAACGCGAAGAACGCGGCATCGATCTTGTCCATCAGGCTTGGCCGTCGCCGGACGGACCGTCGGCTGGAAGTCACGGCCTAAGTCTGGCCGATACTCCTTCTCGGGCATTCCGCCGGGACCGTGTGACGCCTCACACTTCGGACCGGAGTCATCGCCGACCGGGACTCATCGCTCGATCCCGAGGGTGGCGCCGAGTCCAGGGGACGGCCTGGTACGCCGCGGCTTCGTCTCAAGGCGCGGCGTGAATCCGAATCAGCTCACCAGCCCATGCGAAGTCGGTTCAGGGGAAGCGCGGAAGGACGGCCCCGTCGCGAGCGACCGTGAAGCCGAGCGAGTGACGACCAACACTGTCGGTGGTGACGGGCAGGATGGGGGCATGGCTGATATGAGGCTTCGACTGGGCATCACCTACGTTCCGTACCTGCCGCCAACGCAGCTGCGGGATCTGGCGCAGGCGGCGGACGAGTGCGGGCTCGACGATCTCTGGGTGTGGGAGGACTGCTTCAAGCAGAGTGGCATCGCTGCCGCTTCGGCAGCACTGGCCTGGACCAGTACGGTCCGGGTCGGCATCGGGTTGATGCCGGCACCGCTGCGCAACGTCGCCTTGACGGCCATGGAGGTCGCAACCTTGTGCCAGCTGTTCCAAGGTCGGGTGCTGCCCGGAATCGGACACGGCGTTCAGCCCTGGATGGAACAGGTCGGCGGCCGGGTCGCCTCACCGCTGACGCTTCTCCGGGAGTACGCGACCACGCTCCGTAGTCTGCTCGCGGGAGAAGAGGTCAGCGTCCAAGGTCGCTACGTCCGGCTCGACCAGGTACGGCTGGACTGGCCACCTACCACCCCGCCGGCGCTGGCCATGGGCGGTGAAGGACCTCGGTCGGTGGCGCTGGCCGGAGAACTCGCCGATGTTTATCTGTTCGCTGCGGCCCGCAGCGAGACGGAGATCGCTGCTGCGTACGAGATCTTGACGGGAGCCTGGCAGCAGCGAGGAATCGACCCGGCCAGCCGACCCGAGGTCGTGCTCGCGCTGATCACCGCCACCGGCCCCAACGCACGAGCCCGAGTGGATGCCGAGATCCCGTTCTGGGGCAAGCAGCCCGACCCGAGGATCGGATCAGCCGGCGACGCCGAGCAAGTCGCCACCGATCTCGGCCGCCTCGCTGACCTGGGAGTGACAACGGTTGCGGTGCAACCGACTCGCGACGAACCGGATCTGCTGAGCTTGGTGGAATTCCTGGGACGAGAGGTCAAACCATTGCTGACTAGCGCACCGTGATGGCCACGGTGTGCCAGCCGGTAGCCCCGTCCGGATCCGGCCGAGCCAGTTCGGCGGTCTGTTGTTCACCATCGGCATTCGTTGCCCGGACGGCTACCTCGTGAGTGCCGGGAGTCGCCTCCCAGCGATAGAGCCACTGCCGCCAGGTGTCAGGCCCGGTCACCTCGGCAAGTTGCGCGGGATGCCAGACATCGTCGATGCCGACCTCGACCTTCTCGATCCCGGTGTGCTGGTCCCAAGCCACCCCGGCGATCACCACCTGCCCGGCGTCGACGGTGCGTTTACGCGGTACGTCGATCCGTGACCCCGTCTTGATCGGGCCTTTGGCCGACCAGCCGAGCGGAGTCCAATAGCCCTGGTCAGCGGCGAACGTGGTGACCTTCAGTTCGCGTACCCACTTGGTCGCCGACACATAGCCGTACAACCCCGGCACCACCATCCGTACCGGATAGCCATGCTCGACCGGCAGCGCCTCACCGTTCATCCCGACCGCCAGCAACGCCTGACGATCAGGATCGGTGAGCACCGCGAGCGGCGTACCGGCCGTCCAGCCGTCCTGGCTGGTCGACAGCACCATGTCGGCTCCGGGCTGGACCCCCGCCTGGGCCAGCAGCTCACGAATCGGATAGCCCAGCCAGACGGCATTGCCGACCAGATCCCCGCCGATCTCGTTGGAGACGCAGGTCAACGTCGCGACATGCTCGACCAGCGGCTTGGCGATCAGGTCGGCGAAGGAGATGGTGACCTCCCGCTCCACCATGCCCGTGATCTTGAGCGACCAGGCATCGGCCCGGATGATCGGCAACTGCAGGGCTGTGTCGATGCGATAGAAGTCCACGTTCGGGGTCACGTACGGCGACAGTCCGTCGACTCCCAAGTCCGCGTCGCCAGGAATCGGATCCCGCCGGATCGGGGTCGGCAACTGGAATCGAGACCGGATCTCCTGGACCGCGCCCGCCGTCGTCATCAGCAACCGACCGGTCACCGCGCCAGCGACGGCAACACCACCGGCGACCGCGGTCCAGAGCAAGAACGTACGCCGCGCCACTGCCCGTTCCTGCGGACCTGCTGTCTCGGTCGCCGCTGACCAACCGGCCAGCCGGTTCGTCAAGATCCGCAGCACCAGGTAGCCGATCGCCAATCCCAGGAATGTGGGCAGCAGCGCCGGCAACGAGGCATGTCCGCTGGTCAGCTCGGCAACAATCCCGATGACTGCCACGCCGGCGAAGACCGGCAGACCGGCGTACGGTCGGCGCTGTTCGAGTCGGCCGGCCACGCCGCAGAGCACAAGCACCCCGACCGCAACCAACACCAACAGCACCGGCTTGTCGGCGACGCCCAGGGTGTCCTTGCCCCAGTTGACCAAACCGGCCGGCAGCAGGTTGATGATCATGGAGCCGACCGCGGTCAACGGCGCACCCGCTGGAGCGATCACGTACGCGCCGAAGTCGGCGACCGCCATCCCGGCCACGCCCCCGATCAGTCCGCACAGCCAGCCCGAGCCACCACGAATCCCGGCGGCCGGATGCTCCGCGGCCGGATCTGTCTCGGCGCGAGGCGCCGTCTGTGTCATGTCTCCATCGTGCGCCGGTAGCCGTCTCCTGACAACGGATCCAACCGTGCCTCCGGCGCGACGAACGATTCCCTTACGGTGATCAGGTGCGGCCGGCTATCAAAGGGATCCTCTTCGACCTGGATGACACGCTCCTCGATCACATCGGCGCATCGAGGACGGCAGTGCTGGCGTACGCCGCGACCCTTCCGGACTGGACTCGCGACGAAGCCGCAACGCTGGACCACTGGTTCGCGATGGAGAACGAGCACTTCGCGCGTTATCTGACCGGCGAGTACACGATGCAGGAGCAGCGCCGGGCCCGGCTCCGCGGATTCCTCGACCTACCCGACACCGACGACGATGCTCTGGACGAGCAGTTCGAGCGCTATCTCGAGCACTACGAAGGCAGCTGGCAGGCGTTCCCGGGCGCACCCGAACTCGTCCTCCGGTTGCTCGACGACGGTTTCCAGGTCGGCATCCTCACCAACGGCGCGAGTCGGCAGCAGCGGGCCAAGATCACTGCGATCGGACTCGACGATCCGCGGCTGGTCGTGTGCGTCTCCGAGGAACTGCCCGCCCCGAAACCCTCACCGTTGGCGTTCGCCGCTGCCTGCACGGCGCTGGATCTGCCACCCGACCAGGTGCTGATGGTCGGTGACAATCCGGTCACAGACATCGAGGGCGCGCTCGCCGCGGGTCTGCATGCCGCTCATGTCTCGCGGGAAGGCGTCGCCGACCGACCCGGTTGGGACAGTCGAGTCCAGCGGATCTCGGTCGTGACCGAATTGCAGCTGTCTCCACACCCAACCTGAACTCACGGAGTCACGCCGCCGAGCCCCTCCTCGGCCTCCGTCGGCACGATCACGTCGCAGGGTGGGTTCGCTCGCGCTAGGCGCAGATCCGTCGTCAGCAGCGGGCACCCCAACCGTTCGGCCAGTGCGACGTACAACCCGTCCAGGATCCGGATCGAATCCCGCAGCACGAAAGCCCGCCCGAGCAGCATCGCGTCCAAGGGCACCGTCTCCTGAACAAGGTCCGCCGCGTCCGCGAGCGCCCGCTTGCCCTCAGCTGGCGAGAGTTCGCTCGCGCGGACGAGTCGCGCGACCGCAGAACTCACCTCAGCCAGCTGGTGCCCCGGCGCCACGAGCGGCTGCGTGAGGTACGGCAGGACCGCATCGCGGCCGGGGCGGTCCGCGACCACGTCGACGAGCGCCGACGCGTCAAGAACGATCATGCGCCGAAATCCGTGTCCACCTCAGCCATCAGATCCTCCGTCGAGAGACCGGAGCTTCGCAACGGGCGCGAGCGCGCTCGGCGCACCCACTCCTGGTTCGCCCCCGACTCAAGAGCTCGGGCGAACGCATCCTGCGCGAGCTTGGAGATCGGGAGGTTGCGGGCGCGGAGTTCGTCGTACATCGCGTCCGGAACATAGACGCTGATCTTCGGCATACCCCCAGAGTACCCCCACGGACGCCCCATCGAGTACACAACACCATGCGCATGCATCCACCGCGGAGGTGGAGCGGAGACTCCGAGCGTGGTGACGTACGACCCTGGTCTGATGTCCGGCAGGAAGAACAGCCATAGGCTGGCCCGCGACATGACCAGCTCGGACGATCGCGCGCGAGATCCTCACCTGCCGATCGTCCGGGACCGAAGCTGGCTCTTCGATTTCCTCCTCGCGGGCACGATCACCGGGATCTGCGTCCTGGCCAGCGACCCCTGGGGCCGGGACACGATGGTGGTGTCGTTCCTGCTCGGCTCCTCCCTGCTGGTACGCCGCAGCCACCCGAAGATCGCCCTGGTCTGGGCCAGCATCGCGAGCCTGCTGCAGGTCTACTACCTGCCGACGCCGACGTTGAGCATCGTCGTCGTACCACTGATCGTGTACGCGGTGACACGGCACTCCACCGCACGCGTCGGTCTCGTCTCGCTGTGGATCGGTCTGGCGGGCGCGGTCATCGGCCCGGCCAGGTGGAGCGGGATCACCGCCAACCCGATCGCCTTCGCGGTGACGGCGACCGCCTGCGGCGCCATCGTGGCCGGCGCCTATCTGCTCGGGCGCCAACTCCGCGAGCAACAGCTCAACCGTCGCCAGCGAGCACAGGCCGAGCTGGAACGGCTGCGGTTGCAGCAGTCCGAGCAGGAGCAACGGGCTCGCGCCGTCGCCATCGACGAACGCAGCCGGATCGCCCGCGAACTGCACGACATCGTGGCCCACTCCCTGTCGGTGATCGTGGTCCAGGCCGAGGGCGGCCGGGCCGTGGTGCTGAAGCGGCCGGAGGTCGGTGCCGAGGTGCTGGACACCATCGCGGAGACCGGGCGTACCTCCCTGGCGGAGATGCGCCGGATCGTCGACGTGCTCCGCGGCGGCTCAGCCGAAGCCAGTTATCTGCCCTCCCCCGGTTTGGACGATCTCGCCGAGTTGGTGGCCCGCTCCGGTGACCGGTTCCAGCTTCTCGTCCGGGGCGTGACACCGAACGTTCCGGCTGCCATCGGACTCACCGTCTATCGAGTCGTGCAGGAGTCGATCACCAACGTCTTGAAGCACGCCGGCCCGGCCGCGACCGCCCAGATCCGGATCGACTATCTGCCGGCATCCATCGAGATCGAGGTCAGCGACGACGGTCGTGGCGCCGCCGCCCACGGGGCCAGCCCGGGCTTCGGCGCCGAAACGCCGGGGTTCGGCCACGGTCTGCGCGGGATGGCCGAACGGGTGTCGCTGATGCACGGCCGGCTCGACGCCAGACCCCGGCCGAGCGGCGGATTCGTCGTCCGGGCCTCGCTCCCGCTGCCTCCTGGCACGGTGCCCGCGGACACCATTCCCATCCCCACACCCGGGAGCAGCAGATGATCAGCGTCTTCCTGGTCGACGACCAGGCACTGGTACGGAGCGGGTTCGCGCTACTGATCAATGCCGAGGAAGACCTCGAGGTGGTCGGCCAGGCATCCGACGGGCAACAGGCAGTGGATGCGCTGGCCGGACAACGGGCCGACGTCGTCCTGATGGACATCCGGATGCCCCGGATGGACGGCATCGAGGCCACCCGGCGCATCCTCAGCAGGCCGCAGTCGCCCAAGATCTTGATCTTGACCACCTTCGATCTGGACGAGTACGTCTACGCCGGGCTGCAGGCCGGAGCCAGCGGCTTCCTGCTCAAGGACGCCCGTCCGACCGAGCTGCTGTCGGCCATCCGCAATGTCGCTGCCGGCGACGCCGTGGTCGCCCCTAGCGCGACCAAGCGACTGTTGGAACACGTGCTGCCGACCCTGCCGAGCACCTCGCAACCCAGCGGCCCCGACCCCCGGCTGGCGGTCCTCACCGAGCGCGAGATCGACGTGTTGAACGAGATCGCCGACGGCGCGACGAACGCCGAGATCTGTGCCCGGCTGTATCTGGCCGAAGGCACCGTCAAGACCCACATCGGCCGGCTGCTCTCCAAGCTCGGCATCCGGGACCGCGTCGGTCT
>JASGEZ010000126.1:0-53558 GCA_047605905.1 Microlunatus sp. | reverse complement strand
TGGCAGGTAGCGTACGGATGTGGCATCCGCCCCGCGATCCTCTCAAGCCCGCCAACCCGCCCAGGCTCCACAGACGCTCGCGCATCTGCGGCGGGCACGCGACTTGATGGACCGGGCCTATGCCGAGCCGTTGGATGTGCCGACGATGGCGGCGAAGGCATTCATGTCGCCCGCGCACTTCTCCCGGGAGTTCCGCGAGGCCTATGGCGAGACTCCGTACGCCTATCTGATGACGCGGCGGGTGGAACGGGCGATGGCGCTGTTGCGCGGCGGCATGAGTGTGACGGATGCCTGCATGACCGTGGGCGCGACGTCGCTCGGCTCCTTCAGCTCGACCTTCACCCGACTGGTGGGGGAGACCCCGAGCGCCTACCGGGCCCGTCCGCACGAGGCCGCCGAGGCGATGCCCGCCTGCATGGCGAAGATCCTGACCCGGCCGACGCGATTCGTCTGACACCCGATAGGCGGCCCCGGAGACAAGCGAGCAGGATCGGAGAAGCATCTGGCCTCCCGGCTCCGTACGTTGGCAGGCATGACAGACATCTCCCTCATGTATTGCCCGATCACCGTCGACGATGTGGATGCGGCGATCGGCTTCTATCGTGACGCGCTCGGTCTCGATCTGCTGAACGACGTCGCCTCGGACGGGCACCGCTGGGTCACGGTCGGCAAGCCCGGCCAGCCGGGGGTCGCCCTGGTGCTCTCCGACCCGGGCGCCGGTCGTTCGCCCGACGACGGAGACGCGCTGCATCGCCTCGTCGCCAAGGGATCGGGCCCGGGACCGTACGTGTTCTTCGCGGACGATCTCGACGCCGCCTTCGAACGCGGCCGGGCCAGCGGGGCAGAGGTGCTGCAGGAGCCGATGGACCAGCCCTGGGGCACCCGGGACTGCGCCTTCCGCGATCCGGCGGGCAACCTCATCCGCATCAATCAGGCGTGGCAGGCCACCGAGTAGCCGGGTTAGGAGCTCGCTGCGGGGAGATCGTGAAAGACTCCCCGCATGAGTGCAGCACCGTCGGTCTCCTACTCGATCACCGTTCGACTGGAGGTCCCAGCCGGTGGTGCTGCGGTCGGTCAGCTGACCACAGCGGTCGAGCGTGCCGGCGGCGCGGTCAGTGCGCTCGACGTGACGGCCTCCGGTCACGAACGTCTGCAGATCGACGTCACCTGTGCCGCGCGCGACACCGCCCATGCCGATCAGCTCGTCGCAGCCATGCAGAACGTGCCGGGCGTGGTGATCGGCAAGGTCTCCGACCGGACGTTCCTGATGCACCTCGGCGGCAAGATCGAGATGGACACCAAGCTGCCGATCCGCAACCGCGACGACCTCTCGATGATCTACACACCCGGCGTGGCCCGGGTCTGCCTCGCGATCGCCAAGAACCCCGAGGACGCTCGGCGGCTGACCATCAAGCGCAACACGGTCGCCGTCGTCACCGACGGCTCCGCCGTGCTCGGGCTGGGCAACATCGGCCCGGAGGCGGCATTGCCGGTGATGGAGGGCAAGGCAGCGCTGTTCAAGCGCTTCGGCGGCATCGACGCGTGGCCGCTGTGCCTCGACACGCAGGACAGCGATGAGATCGTCACGGTGGTGAAGGCGATCGCCCCCGGATTCGCCGGGATCAATCTGGAGGACATCTCGGCACCGCGGTGCTTCGAGATCGAGGCCAGACTGCGCGAACAACTCGATATCCCGGTGTTCCACGACGACCAGCACGGAACCGCCATCGTCGTGCTGGCGGCTCTTTTCAACGCGCTGCGGGTGGTGGAGAAGGACATCGCCGCCATCCGGGTGGTGCTGTCCGGTGCCGGTGCAGCAGGCACGGCGATCTTGAAGCTGCTGCTGGCCGCGGGCGTCGGACACATCGTGGTCGCCGACATCGACGGTGTGGTGAGCAGGTCCCGGCCCGGCATCAGCGGCCAGCTGCGGTGGGTCGCCGAACACACCAACCCGGACGATCTGCGGTGCTCGCTGAAGGAGAGCCTGGCCGGAGCCGATGTGTTCATCGGTGTCTCGGCGCCCGGGGTGATCGATGCCGACGACGTCGCGACGATGGCCGACCGCGCCATCGTGTTCGCGCTGGCCAACCCCGAGCCGGAGATCGATCCCGCCGACGCCCAGCAGTACGCCGAAGTGGTGGCGACCGGCCGCTCGGACTTTCCCAACCAGATCAACAACGTGCTCGCGTTTCCGGGTGTGTTCCGTGGCCTGCTCGACGCCCGGTCGGCCAATGTGACCGACGCGATGCTGATCGCAGCGGCCCGCGCGCTCGCGTCCGTGGTCAGCCCGGCCGAACTCAACGCCACCTACATCACCCCGAGTGTCTTCCACGCCGACGTGCATCGCCGGGTTGCCGAGGCGGTGCGGATCGCGGCGGGCGGCCCGGCAGAGTTGCCGACCGACACCGAGGCCGTGGCCTGAGCTTCGTGGGATGCGTCCGTGACTGAGCGCGATCCGCGGCCGGGTGACCTGCTGGTGGCCGGCGTCGGTCTGAGTGACGGTGTATTCGACCAGACCGTGGTGTTGGTGTTGGACAACGATGCCGACGGCTCGCTGGGCGTGATCTTGAATGCGATCTCCCAGACCACCTTGGAGTCGGTGCTGCCGGCGTGGGCGGACATCGTGTCGGAGCCGCGGGTGCTGTTCCACGGCGGTCCGGTCTCACCCAACGGTGCGATCTGTCTGGCGAGCGTGGCCGCGGCAGCCGAGGAGCCACCGGGGTGGCGACCACTGTTCGACCGGGTAGGTCTGCTGCACCTCGACACCCCGATCGAGATCGTCGCCGGTGCGTACGCGGACCTGCGGATCTTCGCCGGGTATGCCGGTTGGTCGCCCGGTCAGTTGGCGGGGGAGATCGCCCACCGGATGTGGCACGTCGTGCCTGCTACGTACGACGACGTCTTCGGTCGGCAGCCGGCCGGCATGTGGCGGCGAGTGCTACGCCGCCAGCCGAACGAACTGGCCTTCTTCGCGACCTGGGCCGACGATCCTGAACTGAACTGAGCTGAACCGTTCCGTAGGACAGCCATCGGCGTGCCGCGCCGATATCAGGCTGTGACCTGGCGGGCTCGCATAGGATGGCCGCGCCGGCCTGAGTCGGGCGAAGTGGCCTGCGGTCGGCTTGAGCGAAGGGATTGCGCGTGTCGGACGCTTCGATATCGACTGCCCAGCACGGTGCCCATGACTCCGACCGGGCACACGACTCCGATCGGACTCATGAGTCCCGGACTGATCGGGGCAGAGTCCTGGTGGTCGATGACGACGCCGCCTTGGCGGAAATGCTCTCGCTGGTGCTCCGCAACGAGGGCTTTGAGCCGATCTGGTGCGCCCACGGCGACAAGGCGGTCGACGCGTTCCGCGATGCGCGGCCGGATCTGGTGCTGCTGGATCTGATGCTGCCCGGCAAGGACGGGGTCGCGATCTGCCGTGAGTTGCGGGCCGAATCGCTGGTGCCCATCGTCATGCTGACCGCGAAATCCGACACGATCGATGTGGTCGCCGGTCTGGAGGCCGGTGCCGACGACTATGTCGCCAAGCCGTTCAAGGCCAAGGAGCTGATCGCGCGGATCAAGACCCGGCTCCGCCGCTCGCCCGAAGAGGTCGATCAGGAGATGCTCCGGATCGGCGACCTGGTGATCAACGTCGACGGACACACCGTCAAACGCAACGGCGCCGCGATCCAGCTGACGCCGCTCGAGTTCGATCTGCTGCTCGCCCTGGCCCGGAAGCCGTGGCAGGTGTTCAGCCGGGAGGTGTTGCTCGAGCAGGTCTGGGGCTATCGGCATGCCGCCGATACCCGGCTGGTCAATGTCCACGTGCAGCGGTTGCGCTCGAAGATCGAGCGCGATCCCGAGCATCCGGAGATCGTGGTGACGGTCCGCGGCATCGGCTACAAGGCGGGCGAGCAGACATGAGCGAGGCCGGCCGTCGATGCGCCCGGCGCTGAGTGGCGCCGACTCCGGAACTGGTGCCGGAGCCTCCCGGCGTTGGTGGCGACTGCCGGTGGAGTGGTGGTGGCAGTCGCTGCCGCTGCGGGTGATCTCCTCGGTCTTCGGTGCCTCGGTCATCGTGCTGGTCCTCGGCGGGTTCCTGCTGATGCGCCAGGCGAGCCTCGGCGTGATGGAGGCGAAGCGGGAATCGGTCGGTATCGAGGCTCGGCAGGCCCTGGACGCCGCTCAACAGCAGTTGAACTCCGCCGACCTCACCGGGGATCCCAACCCGGACAAGAAGCTCACCGAGTTGGCGTTGCGGTTCGCGAACCGGTCCGGAGGCAGCGATCAGTACGACGTGATCATCATCTCCGGCGGCCAGACGACCACGGCCGGTGATGTGGCGGCCACCAGTGTGCCGGCCAATCTCCGGGCCCAGGTCGCGGCCGGCGACGACCTGCTGATGGCTCCCACCGAGGTCGTCTACCGCGATGACACCGAGCCGGTGCCGGGGATCGCCGCCGGATCGGGTCTGACCCTGCCTGGCACCGGACGATACGAGATCTACTTCATCTTCCCGCTCACCCAGCAGGTCAACATCCTGGGCGTGCTGCAGACGGCGGTGATCACCACCGGCGCGATCCTGGTGGTGCTGCTGACCTTCATCGCCGCCCTGGTCGCCCGGCAGGTGGTGGTGCCGATCCGGGCCGCCCGGCAGGCGGCGGAGAGTCTGGCCTCCGGCAATCTCGACGACCGGATGAAGGTACGCGGCCGCGACGACCTGGCGCGGTTGGCGATCTCGATGAACTACATGGCCTCGGAGCTGCAGAAGCAGATCAGCCAGTTGGAGGAGTTGTCCCGGGTCCAGCAGCGGTTCGTCTCCGACGTCTCCCACGAACTCCGTACGCCACTGACCACCGTACGGATGGCCGCCGAGGTGCTGTACGAGGCACGCGACGACTTCGACCCGATCGCGGCCCGGTCCGCGGAACTGCTGCAGACCGAACTGGACCGCTTCGAGGCATTGCTGACCGATCTGCTGGAGATCTCCCGCTTCGACGCCGGGGTCGCGGTGCTGGCGGTGAGTGAGGTAGATCTGCGTGACATCGTGGCTCGGGTGATCGAGGGCACGGCCCAGCTGGCCGAGACGAGCGGGTCGCAGATCAGCGTGCACGCACCGGAGCCCGCGGTGGCAGAGGTGGATGCCCGCCGGATCGAACGCATCCTGCGCAATCTCGTGGTGAACGCCATCGAGCACGGCGAAGGGCGCCCGATCGACATCCACGTCGTCGCCGACGATCACGCGGTTGCGGTCGCTGTCCGCGATCACGGCTTCGGCTTCGAGGCGGCTCAGGCGAAGCTGGTGTTCCACCGCTTCTGGCGGGGTGATCCGGCCAGGGCACGGACGGTCGGTGGTACCGGCCTCGGGTTGGCGATCTCCATGGAAGACGCGAACCTGCACCGGGGCTGGCTCACCGCCTGGGGCCGGCCGGGGATGGGTGCTCAGTTCCGGCTCACAGTGCCCCGGCGGTCGGGTGGCGTGATCGAGTCCTCGCCGCTGCCGTTGGTGCCCCGTGACCTGGCCCTGGCCGCGCTTTCCGATGGCAGCGGGGCGCCTGCTCCGGCGCTGACCCCGGTGCCGAAGGTCGAGAGCTCGGAGAGTCAGCGATCCGATTCGGCAGGCGCCACCGACGCCGGCCGGCCGGCTGACGCCGAGTCGCCGGCGACGCCCGTGCCGGTGTCTCCGTCGCCGTCCGATGCGGCCGGAGCGCCGCAATGACCTGCCGTCGGCTCGTGATTGTGCTGCTCGCTGCGATGACGCTGCTGGCTGGGTGTGTCAGTGTCCCGACGTCCGGCCCGGTGGAAAAAGTCGAGGGGCAACCTCCGGAGTGCCAGAACTGTCTCAATGTCGACGTGGCGCCGCCGACGGCGGGCGACGACCCCAAGCAGATCGTGCAGGGTTTCCTCCGCGCGACCTCGAACTTCCAGCCGAACTATGCGGTCGCCCGGCAGTTCCTGACGAAGGCAGCGGCGGAGAAGTGGGCGCCGGAGTCGGGAGTGTGGATCTATTCGGGTTCCTTGCAGACGGCCGGCAACACCGTCATCCTGGACGGCCGGCAGGTTGGCTCCCTGGGTAGTGACCGTACCTATACCGCCAGGGACAAGCCGTGGCGTGTCAACTTCGGCATGGTCAAGGAGGGCGGTCAGTGGCGGATCAGCACGCCGCCCGCGGGGCTGATGGTTGCCGAGTTCGCGTTCGCGTCGTTCTACCAGCCGTACAACCTCTATTTCATCGGCAACGGGAGTTCGCTGGTGCCGAACCCCATCTATCTGCCGAATCTGCGCAACCAGGCCGGTATCGCGTCCGTGCTGATGCGGGAGCTGCTGAGTGGTCCCTCCGACTGGCTCGGCCCGGCGGTGAGCAGCGCCATCCCGGCCGGTACGGCGCTCAGCGTCGATGCGGTGACGATCACCAACGGCGTGGCCGAGGTGGCGCTGAGCGACAACGTCCTCGCCCTCAACGACGGACAGCGCACTTTGATGGCGGCCCAGGTGCTCTACACCTTGATGCCGATCGGTATTCAGGGCGTCACCTTCACCGTCGGCCAGCGGCCGTTCGCCATCCCCGGCGCCGATCCGAACATGTCCTACGAGGTCACCCTCGACGCCAGCTTCCAGACCTTCGACCCGGTTCCTCCGGGCACGGTGGACGCCCTGTACGTGGCTCGCAACAACCAGGTGGAGGTCATCGCACCGATCACCGGCGGAGCCGACGGCACCCAGATCGCCGGACCGCTCGGAAAGGGACGGTGGCCGGTCACCGGACTGGCCGTGTCCCCGACGGCCGCCGACATCGCCGCTGTCACCGATGGCGGCCGGGTGCTACGCCGGGCCGAGACGGCCGACGGATCGGTACGCACCGTGCTGCCGGGTGTCACCGGCCTGCTGCCCCCGAAGTTCACCCGGTTCGCCGAACTATGGGCGGTCGGTCGTTCCGGCGGGCGACAACGACTGTGGGTCGATCGGGACGGGAAGGTGGTCGAGATCGACTCCGTGATCCTGCGGCGTGGCGTGATCCGTTCCTTCGCGATCAGTCCCGACGGCGTCCGGATGGCCCTGATCCGGGAAGTAGCCGGGCGTACTGAACTCGGCCTGGCCAGGATCATCCGAGGCGAGCTGATCCGGTTGGACGGATGGTTCCCGTTGGACGTCTCTCGCTCGACCACCCCGGACCTCAGCCAGCTGCGGGACGTGACGTGGGCGGATGCGACGACTCTCGTCGTGCTAGCCGGCGCGACGTCCGACGCGCCGATGACCGTCTATCGGGTCAGTCAGGATGCCTCGACCATCACCGCGGTGGGTGAGCCGATCTCGTGGGATGCCGTCAGCGTCACGGTCGCGCAACCGAGCCAGACGGCGGTGGTGCTCGATCGCGGCGGTCAGAGTTGGCGGGACGGGAGCACCCAGTGGGTGACGCTGCTCGACCGGGTGAGCGCGGTGGCCACGCCCGGGGGTTGAGCCGGCCGCGGTCGAGCCGGAGCACACGTCGGCGGGGTGTCAGACTTGGCCTGTGGGTGAGCGTGGGCCGGGCAACCGAGCGGGGCGGTGGTGGTCAGCCACCGCCGATCTGCTGCTCGGCGCCACCTGCCCGGGCTGCGGGCAGCCCGGGTGGGGAGCCTGCCCCGATTGCCGCGCGCACGTCGTGTCCCAGCCGACACGGCTGACCAGACCGACGCCGGCCCCGGTGGGATTCCCGGTGACCGCGACCGCCAGCTCCTACGACGCCGTTCATCGGGGTCTGCTGCATGCGCACAAGGAGGAGCAGGCGTTGATGCTGACCCGGTTGCTCGGCGATCGGCTGGCTGCTTCGGTGGCCGAACTGTTGGTGGACCGGGAGGTGCCGACTCAGGAGCCGATCGTGCTGGTGCCGATGCCCTCGGCGAAAGCCGCGGTCCGCGAGCGGGGTTTCGATGCGACGGCAGCCTTGGCTGATCGGGCCGCACTGACGCTCGCCCGGCAGCGTCCGGCGCGGTCGTCGAGGCTCTTGGCACAGCGTCGAGGACTCGCCGATCAGGCCGACTTGGACGCGGTGCGGCGAGCCGCGAACCTCCGCGGCGGTCTTCGGCTCCGCAACGGAGTGGACAGCCTGCGCTCGCGGCCGGAGGGCCCGGCGCTCGTGGTCGTGGACGACCTGGTGACCACCGGGGCCAGTCTCACCGAAGCTGTCCGCTGCTTGGAAGCGGCCGGGTACGAGGTGCTGGGTGCCGCCACCGTCTCGGCTACTGTCCGGATGCTGTCCGGGTACTGAGAACCTGCCCAACATCATCGATCCACCGTGGCGGATGGCGCGGTCGGCGACTAGCGTCACTGGTACGGGTCGTCGATTGGCGACCCAGTCGCTACTCATGCTGGAGGCTGACATGGATGTTGTCGTCAAGAGCCGGCACTGCTCGGTGTCGGACGCGTTCCGCGACTATGTCGAGGACAAGATCACCAGGACCGAAAAGCTCGACGATCGGGTGATCCGGGTCGAGGTAGAAGTCTCGGCGGAACGCAACCGGCGGCAGCACGACCAAGCCAGCAGGGTCGAGATCACTCTTCGGAGTAAGGGCCCGGTGGTTCGTGCCGAGGCGGCGGCAGAAGACAAGAACGCGGCCTTCGACCTGGCGCTGGACAAGATGATGGCTCAGCTGCGCAAGGCAGCCGACCGCAAGCGGGTGCACCGCGGCTCGCGGCGGCCGCGTGCGCTCCATGAAGCAGCCGCAGAGCTGCCGGAGGTGCCGGTGGAGGAGACTCATACCAACGGTGCCGAAGTGCGCAACGTGGCCGGCATCGAGGTGCGCGGTGAGGGCCCGCTGGTGGTCCGGGAGAAGATGCACGCCGCGATTCCGATGACGCTGGACCAGGCGTTGCACGAGATGGAGCTGGTCGGGCACGACTTCTACCTGTACATGGACCTCGAGCACGGCGATGCTCCCGCGGTGGTCTACCGGCGCAAGGCGTACGACTACGGCGTGATCCGGTTGGAGTCCGCTGCGGTCGCTGCTGTCGGCTAGCAGCCGTGGCTGCTCGTGGCGCTTGCGCTAGCGCGGTGACAGCAGCAGGTCGATGAACTCGGTCAGGTAATTGCGCGCGATCTCGGCGGAGAGATCGCGCGCCTCCTGCAGTCGTTGCGTGCCGAGACCGTCGGCGTACGCGGCGAGTTTGAGCGCGCTTTCGCGGGGATCGACCGACCGGAAGACACCGGTTGCAACGCCGCGCGCGATTACCCGTGCGCAGCAGTTCTCCCACAGCCGGATGCGCCCCGCATACGCCTGGGTCATCTCCGGGCGACGGCCGATGGCCGCCCAATAGTCCGACCAGATCCGCCAGTGGGCATCCACGTCGTCGGTGTCACCGAACAACGGGTCAACGAGCAACTGCAACGCGCTGCGCACGTCCGGCTCCGCGTCGGCCGACGCGACGACGTCGGTATAGAAGCGTTCGGACTCGGTCACGACGACCGCGCCGATGATGTCGTCGATGCTGGAGAAATGGTAGGTCACGGTGCCCATCGACACCCGTGCTTCGTTGGCGATGTTGCGCAGTGAGGTGGTGCCGAGACCTTCGCGGACGATCACCGAGCGAGCGGCTTCGACGATCTGACGGCGCCGCTCGTCAGGTGGCAGCCGCCGCTGACTCACGCCGAGGTCCTGGGCCTGATGTCGTGGAACGTGTGGTCGAAGACCGTCTCACGGATTCCATCACACTCGGCCACGGCGCGCACGGTGTTCACAAGTGAGAAGGTACCGGTCTCGCTACTGATCATCGAGTAGGTCTCGACCTCCGCCGCCCAACCGTCGGCGGCCAGCCGCAGCCGCCAGCGTGACTCCGTGCGGGGCGAGGTCGGACAGCCCTCCTGGATCGAGTACGTCTCGTGGGCGGACTCCAAGAACGTCAGCCCGTCAGGATACTGCCGGGTGCCGCCATAGTCCGGATCGACCTCCATGGTGGTCACCCGCGTGGCGAGATCGTGGCTCACCGTCCGGGCCGACCTGGCCGGCGGTGCGCCACTGGGTTCGACGATCGTGATCGGCCGGGCATGAAAGGCGGCCTCGAACTCGACGGGCTGGGCGCTGTCGGGCACCAGCGGCAGCGTCACCTCGCTGTGGTTCAGATCGACCTCGAGCGTGTCATCGACCGCATGCGGCCAGACCCACGGCCAATAGTGGTTGGCGAGTGCGATCCGGATCCGGTGCCCTGGCACGAACCGGTAGCCGGCGGCGACCAGCGGCACCTCCACCTCGACGTCCTCGCCGGGTTCCAACAAAGCGACGCGGTCCATCCCGTCCCGCTTGAGCAGGTTCAGCACGCCCCGGCTGACCAGCGTCGACGAGCCATCGGGTGCCACATCGCAGAGCCGGACGATCACGTGTCCGCGGTCGTGGGTCGAGCGGAGCCGGAGCCGGGCGATGGCTCGGCCGAGCAGGTCGACCGGAACCTCACCGACCGCCACATCGATGCACACCGACCGGCCGTCCTCGGCCCGCTGATCCGGGGGCAGATCTGCCGGGTTGCCGAAGGCGAAGAACCGCCCGGCGTCCTGTCCGGTAGCCCACGGCGAGTGGACGATCGCCCGGCCCGTGCCTAGCCCGATCCGGTACACCCGGGCTTCGGCGGAGCGGTCCACGCCGACCCACTCGCCCGACTGGGTCGCGATGTAGGGCTCCGGCGGAGCCTGCTCGGTGATCCAGGCGCGCAGATCGGGATCGTTCTCGACCCCGGTGTCGATGCCTTTCAGCCACCGATCCCACCAGCGCAGCGTCTCACCGAGGAAGTCGATGCCGGGCCCCGGAGCACGGCCCCGATCGGGATAGTGGTGTGACCAGGGGCCGATGATCCCCTTCACGGGGGAGTCCAGGTTGGCTACCAGCCGGAACACGGTATCTCGATAGGGGTCCGCCCAGCCGCCGACGGCCAGCACGGCCAGGCGGACGCCCGCGTAGTTCTCACAAACACTGCCACGGCACCAATAGTCGTCGCGTTCCTGGTGCGCTATCCACACCGGCGCCAGCGGACGCTGAGCCTCGAGCCGCTCGCGCCATTGCCGGACCCAGTCGTCGCCGACCACCTCCGGTCTCGGCGGCCGGGACGCGAAAGCGAGCATGGTGCCGGCCCAGGCAGCCATGTCGATAGCGAGCACGGCGCCACCGATGTAGTGCACGTCATTGTCGTATCGATCGTCGCTGGAGCAGACGGTGACGATCGCGCGGAGGGCTGTGGGAGCACGTTCGGCAAGCTGCAGTGAATTGAACCCGCCCCAGGAGATGCCGAACATGCCGACAGCACCTGTGCACCAGGGCTGTGCCGCGAGCCAGGCGATCACCGCCTCCCCGTCATCGAGTTCGGTCTCGGAGTACTCGTCGTCAAACAGACCTTCGGAGCTTCCCGTGCCGCGGATGTCCACCCGGACCGACGCATAGCCGTGGCTGGCGTAGTAGGGATGACGCTCGCTATCCCGGACCGAGGTCCAGTCATCCAGGCGATAGGGGAGGTACTCTAGCAAGGCCGGTACCGGTCGAGTCTCGACATCGGCGGGGAGCCAGGCCCGAGCATGGAGTCGCACACCGTCCGGCATCGGAATCCACAGGTCGCGGATCTCGATCGCCGTCTGGTCGAGGTCGACGATCCGCGGGCCGAGATTCATCGTGCTCATGAAGTGAGGAGCGCTCCTTCGTCATTGCGGACCTGGTGCCCGCCGCCAACGTCAACCAGTGTGGCGGACGGGTCGATGGTGATGACCTTCGTGTCCGCGTCGCTGCTCGGCAGGTCGGCATGTCCGGGCTCGACCACAGCCTCCAACAGTGTGCGGGTGTAGGGGTGCCGGGGTTTGTCGAACAGTGCCGCGGTCGGCGCGGTCTCCACCATCAGACCGTCCTTCATCACCACGATTCGATCGGAGATGTTGCGGACCACCGCCAGATCGTGGCTGATGAACATGCAGGCCAACGCGTGCTCGTCGCGGAGTTCCTCGAGCAGCCGGAGCACCGCGGCCTGCACCGAGACGTCCAGGGCTGTGGTGATCTCGTCCGCGATCAGCAGACTTGGCCCGGCCGCAAGCGCCCGGGCGATGCCGACCCGCTGCCGCTGGCCGCCGGACAGCTGTGCGGGCACCCGGTCGGCGAACTCCGGGCCGAGCCCGACCTCGGTGAGCAGCTGGGCGACCTGCTCCCGACTGTCGGCGCGGCCACGGGTCCGGCCGAAGACCCGTAGTGGGCGGGCGACCGAGTCGCCGATGCTACGTCGCGGGTTGAGGGCGAGATCCGCGTTCTGGAAGATCATCTGCACCGAGCGCCGGACCTCGACCGGACGTTTCGCCGCCGGACCGAGCAGGTCGTGCCGGATGCCTTCGGACGACCAGAGCGCAGCCTCGCCATTCTCCACCAACGCGAGTCCGGCGAGGGCGGTCGCGACGGTCGACTTGCCGCTGCCGGACTCGCCGACCACGGCCACGGTCTCGCCGCGACGGACCTCCAGGTTGAAGCCGCTGACCGCGAGCCGGGGAGCGTGCGGATAGCGGATGTCCACGTCCCGGCAGCGCAGCACTGTGTCGCCGATGGAGGTGCGTGGTGCGGGGGCTGCCACGCCCGCGATCCTCGGGGCGGCGTCGAGCAGCTCGCGGGTGTACTGCTGGGTCGGAGCGGTCAGCACCTGGTCGGTGGACCCGTGCTCGACCTCCCGCCCGTTGCGCATCACCAAGACCTCGTCGGCCACCGCCGACACCACTCCGAGGTCGTGGCTGACGATCAAGACCGCCATCCCGAACTGCTCACGCAGGTCGTTCACCAAGGCCAGCACGGCGGCCTGGGTGATCACGTCGAGCGCGGTGGTTGGCTCGTCTAGCACCAGGATCTGCGGGTTGGTGGCAACCGCCATCGCGATCGCGACCCGCTGCTGCTGGCCGCCGGACAGCTGATGCGGATAACGACCTCCGATCGTGTCCGGGAAGGGCAGCCTCACCAGTCGGAACAGATCGACGATCCGGTCCGATCCAGCCGGCAGCCCGTGGACCTCCAGGGCCTCGCGGACCTGGTCGCCGATCCGCATCGACGGAGTGAGGGCATGGCCGGCGTTCTGGGCGACGATGGCCACGATGCCACCGCGTAGCTCACGGAGTCGACCCGGCGGCAGCGCGAAGACGTCGTCGTCGAAGATGCGCACCGAGCCGGCGTCGACCCGTGAGCCGTCGCGCAGATGACCGAGCAGCGTTCGAGCGACAGTGGACTTGCCACTGCCGGACTCGCCGACCAGACCGAGGGTGCGGCCGCGGACGAGTGAGAAGCTGATGTCCTCGGCCACGGTGACTCGCCGGTCGCCGGCCGCGTAGGAGATCTGGAGGTTGCGGACGTCGGCTACCGCGTCCGTTGCGGTCACGCTGGTGGTCATCAGAGCACTCCTCGCCGGGCGCGGTCGACACCGAGATATTTGCCGAGCCCGTCGGCGGCCAGGTTGAGCCCGACCACCAGCAGTGACAACGCCACGATCGGGGCCAGCGTGCCGGCCGGGGCGACGGTCAGGGCGGTTCTGTTCTCTTGGATCATCAGGCCCCAGTCGGGGGTCGGCGGGTTCACGCCGAAGCCCAGGAAGGACAGGGTCGAGACGAGCAGCACGACCCAGGAGGCACGCATTGCGTACTCGACCAGCACGGTGTCCAGGATGTTCGGCAGCACTTCGCGCGTGACGACTGCCAAGGAACGTTCGCCACGTGCCCGGGCGGCGGTGACATAGCCCGCCGACAGCACCGGGAACGTGGCGCCGCGGACGACGCGGGCCACCGCGGGAACGTAGACGACCGAGATCGCCAGCACCAGCACCCACAGGCTGTTTCCGAAGACGGACACGATGAGCAGCAGTGCCAGCACCGCCGGCACCGCGAGCACGGCATCCAGCACCCGCGTGATGGCGCTGTCGACCCAGCGGCCGTAGTAGGCGGCGATGGCGCCGATCAGCGTCCCGATGGCGACAGCGACCGTGGTGGCGAGGACGGACACGAGCAGGGCGAAGCGCCCGCCGTCGATGGTCCGGGAGAGGACGTCGCGACCGTACTGGTCGGTGCCCAGCCAGTGTTGCCAGCTGGCGCCGGCCAAGGCGTCCTTGGCGTTGGTGGCGATCGGGTCGTACGGGGCGAGCAGCGGAGCGAAGATCGCGACCAGCACGGTCAAGGCAATGATCAACAGCCCGACGCGAGTGCCGATCGTCAGCTCACGGAACCGGATCATGCGGCGACCTCCTTGACCTTGACCTGGCGGCGGGGGCGGCCTTGGTTCAGTGTTCGTTGCCGCGGGTCAACCGCGAGTGCCAGCAGGTCGGCGGCCAGGTTGACGACCACGTAGACCAGCGCGCTGAGCACCGCGATCGCCTGCAGCACCGGGAGGTCCCGGGTGGAGACAGAGTCGATCATCAGCTTGCCGAGCCCGGGATAGTTGAAGACCGACTCGACCACGACCACGCCGCCAAGCAGCCAGGCCACGTTGATCGAAATCACCGGCAGCACCGGCAGCAGCGCGGTCGGCGTGACGTGTCGCCACAGCACCTGCCGGTGGCGGACGCCTTTCAAGGTGGCGGTGGTGGCGTACTCGGTGGAGAGCCCGTCGATCGTGGACGAGCGCATGGCCCGGATGATGTAGGCCGCCATCGCGATGATCAAGGTGACGGCGGGTAGCGGTACGGCGGGCAGCAGGTTGACCAGGGTCGCGTCCGGGCCCTGCAGGACGACGGCCGGGAAGATCGGCACGATGATTGCCAGCAGCAGGATGAGCAAGGTGGCGACCACGAACTCCGGGATGCTCATCATGATCAGCGAGAGCACCGAGATTGAGGAGTCGATCCCCGTGCCGCGGCGAGCCCCGGCCAGGATGCCGTGCAGCAGCGAGAGGGTGATGCCGACCACGATGGCGGGCACCGCGATCAGCAGTGTGTGCGAGAAGGCGGTCCAGATCTCCGCCGAGACGGGATTGCCGGAGACCAGCGAGGTGCCGAAGTCGCCGGTGACCGCATGACCGAGCCACTGGAAAAACCGCACCCACACGTTGGTGTCGAGACCGAGCTGCTTGCGCAAGGTCGCGACAGCCCCGGGGGTGGCGTTTTGGCCCAGCAACTGCTGGGCGACGTCGCCGGGCAGTGCCTGGACGGCGAAAAAGACGAAGAAGGCGGCCAGGAACAAGGTGATGATGCCGGTCCCCAGCCGGATGCCGATCATGCGCAGCATCGCTCAGTCCTCCTTGAGGCCGATGGCCAGGTAGTCGAATTCGAAGCCGTACTCGTCGTAGTTGACGACGCTGTCGGACAGACCGACGAGCCGGTCGCCGAAGACCGGGGTCATGTCGGCGCCGTCGGCTTGGATCAGCCGTTGCGCGTCCTGGTACTTCTGGCGCCGGGTGACGGCGTTGGTGTCAGCTCGAGCCGCGTCCAGCAATTGATCGAATTGCTTGTTCGACCAGGCGGACTCGTTGTAGGACGACCCACTACGGAAGATCTGGTTGAGCACTTGGTCGACTGGACGCCCGGTGAACCAGTAACTCACCATGAGCGGCTTCGACATCCAGATCTGGGAGTAGTAGGAGTCCGCCGCGGCGTTGGTGATCTTCAGCGTGATACCGGCCTGCTTGACCTGATCGGCGTACGCGGTGGCGATCGGCGTGAGATTCGGCTCGTACGCGGAGGTGTAGATCCGAGTGCTGAAGTCCTCCTGGCCGAGCTTCTTCAAGATGGCTTTGGCCTTGTCCGGGTCGTATTCACGCTCGTGGTCGGTCCAGGCTTTCAGCTGTGGGGGGACCGGGTTGTCCCAGCCGGGGGCCCCGGTGTCCTGCAACGCTGTCGAGAGCACTGCCCTCGGGTCGTACGCGAGCTTCATGGCCCGCCGCATCTGCGGGTCGGCGAACTCCTTGCTGGTGAACAGCATCGGGATCGTGTACCACTGCGCGTTCGCCACCCGCGCGATCGTGGTGCCAGGGGAGTTGGCGACGACCCTGGCGGTCGGGTTGTCCAAGTTGGTCTGCGCCAGCAGGTCGACCTGGCGGGCCAACAAGGCGTTGACTCGAGCGGAGGTGTCCTGGATGGAATAGAAGTCGATCCGGTCGAGGACCGCGCGGCCGTCGAAGTAGTCGTCGTTCACGCGGACCGCACCGGCACCGGCGGGAGTGAAGCTCTCCAAGACGAAGGGCCCGGTGCCGATGCCGGTGTGTCCGATCTCCTTGGCCGTGCCATCCGGGATGACATAGCACTGGTACGCGGTCAGCAGTGAGGGGAACTCGGCATTGGGCGAGCTGAGCCTGAACCGCACGGTGGTCGCATCGACGGCCGTGATCGTGTGGATCTGCGCGAGCGGACCGGCCTGCGGTGAGGCCGTGTCCTTGTCGAGGATGTGCGCGAAGGTGTAGCGAACGTCGCGCGCGGTCAGCTTGCGGCCGTCGTGGAAGCGGACCGCGGGGCGGAGTTTGAAGTCCCACACGGTGGCGTCGGAGTTCGTCGACCAGTCGGTGGCCAGGTCGGGGACCGTCTCGCCGTTGCGGTCGAGCTTCACCACCCGGTTATAGAGCGCGCCCAGGTATTCATAGGCCGACAGCGAGCTGGCCGGATCGAGGGTTTCTGCTGCCGTCGCCGCCGGCCTGGCGATGCGCAGTGTGCCGCCGCGCCGCGCGGTGCCTGACGCCGCTTGCTTCGGCATGTTCAGAGGTGGTGCCCCGCAGGCCGAGAGTCCGAGCAGGGCGCCGCCGCCCAACATTCCGGCAAGGAGCTGGCGGCGATTGATCGAATGGGTCACAGAGCCTCCAGCTGCCGTGGCGTTGCATGGAACGTAATCGTTCAGCCGCACGATACGCGGATCCGCACCTTCTGTGAAGCCCCTTCCTTCCTTCCGGTCGAGGATCGCTACGAAACTCAGGTGACAGTGCGAGTGACGTAGGCACTGTCAGACCCGACCGCTACCTTCGCAGGGTGAGTGTCAGCACCATCACCAGAAGGCCCAGGGAGCGGTTGACCTTGGCCCAAGCGCGCAGGGTTGCGCTGGCTGCCCAGGGCTTCGGACGACCGCGGCCGGTCAGGCCCACCATGCGCGACGTCCAGGCCACGGTCGACCGGTTGGCGCAGTTCCAGATCGACTCCATCAATATCGTCGCGCGGGCGCACTACCTGCCGCTCTTCTCGCGACTGGGTCTGTACGACACCGAGCTTCTCCACCGCGCCGCGCAACGGTCGCCCCGGCGGCTCTTCGAGTATTGGGGCCACGAAGCCAGCCTGATCGACGTGAGGCTGCAACCGGCGCTGCGCTGGCGGATGGCCGCTGCGGCCGAGGATGCCTGGGGGAGGATGAAGCGGATCCAGGCCGAGCAGCCCGGGCTGGTCGAGGCCGTCCGAACCGAGATCGCGGACAGGGGTCCACTGACCGCGCGACAGATCGAGCATGAGGAGGAACGGAGCAAGGACCACTGGGGCTGGAACTGGTCATCGGTGAAGACCTGCCTGGAATGGCTGTTCTGGTCCGGGGAGATCACCGCGGCCGGGCGCAACCGGCAGTTCGAGCGGCTCTACGACCTGCCCGAACGGGTGCTCCCGGCGCAGATCCTGGCGCAACGCACACCGAGTCAGGAGGAGGCCGACATCGTGCTGGTCCGCCGCGCCGCCCAGGCACTGGGCATCGGCACTGCCCGCTGCCTTGCGGACTACTTCCGAATCCCGACGACCCGGGCCAAGGCGGCGATCGCAATCTTGGTCGAGACCGGTGAGCTGCATCCCGTCGTTGTGCCCGGCTGGGCAGACAAGGGTGGCATCTATCTGTGGCACAACGCGCGGATTCCACGCAGGATCGAGGCGCAGGCGCTGCTCAGCCCGTTCGACTCGCTGGTCTTCGAGCGGCAACGGTTGGAGCGGCTGTTCGACTTCCTCTACCGGATCGAGATCTACGTGCCCGCGGAGCGCCGGGTGCACGGCTACTACGTCTATCCGTTCCTGCTCGACGAGGAGATGGTGGCGCGGGTCGACCTCAAAGCCGACCGGGCGACCGGCGTGCTGCGGGTCAATTCCGCCTGGCTGGAGGACGGCGCGGACCCCATAACTGTCAGTGAAGCATTGGCGACCGAGTTGGCCAGGATGGCCGACTGGCTCGGCTTGAGCGATGTCGTCGTCTCTCCCAGTGGCGATCTGGGGCCGCGACTCGCGGCTACTCAGCGAGAACGGCCTACGATAGGGGGCGCGTCCGATGCCGGGGCCTGACAGCCGGCTGCGCATCGGCCCGCCCAGACCGGGCATGCCCAGACCGGGTGCACCGGATGCCGATCAAGCGAGGGATCAGATCACGTGGCATTGATGGACCGACTGCTGCGCTTCGGGGAAGGCCGAATCCTCAAGCAGCTCAAGCAGACCGCCAACCAGGTGAACTCGATCGAGGACGACTTCGTCGCCATGGACGACGACGAACTCAGCGGTCAGACAGCCGACTTCAAGCAGCGGTACGAGAACGGTGAGAGCCTGGACTCGCTGCTGCCGGAGGCCTTCGCCACGGTTCGTGAGGCCAGCCGCCGAGTGCTCGGCAAGCGTCATTTCGACGTCCAGCTGATGGGCGGTGCCGCTCTGCACCTGGGCAACATCGCCGAGATGAAGACCGGTGAAGGCAAGACCCTGGTCGCGACGCTCCCGTCGTACCTGAATGCCATCACCGGCAACGGCGTCCACATCGTCACCGTGAACGACTACCTGGCCAAGTTCCAGTCCGAGCAGATGGGCCGCGTCCATCACTTCCTCGGCCTGGAGGTCGGGGCGATCCTGTCGCAGATGGATCCGCAGGCCCGCCGCCGGGCGTACGCGGCCGATATCACCTACGGCACGAACAACGAGTTCGGCTTCGACTACCTGCGCGACAACATGGCCCTCACCTTGGAGGACTGCGTGCAGCGAGGCCACCACTTCGCGATCGTCGACGAGGTGGACTCGATCCTGATCGACGAGGCCCGGACGCCGCTGATCATCTCCGGCCCGGCCGAGGATTCCCACGAGTGGTATCCGACCTTCGCCAAGATCGTCGACCGGCTGAAGCGCGACCAGCACTACGAGGTCGACGAGAAGAAGAAGACGGTCTCCATCCTGGAAGCCGGAATCGACGTCGTCGAGGACCGACTTGGCATCGACAACCTGTACGAGTCGGCAAACACCCCGCTCATCTCGTACCTGAACAATGCCATCAAGGCCAAGGAACTTTTCAAACTCGACCGCGACTACGTCAATCTCGACGGCGAGATCCTGATCGTCGATGAGCACACCGGCCGCACCCTGGTCGGACGCCGCTACAACGAGGGCCTGCATCAGGCGATCGAGGCCAAGGAGAAGGTGCAGATCCGCGAGGAGTACCAGACCCTCGCCACGATCACCCTGCAGAACTACTTCCGGATGTACGACAAGCTCGCCGGCATGACCGGCACCGCGATGACCGAGGCCGCCGAGTTCCAGAAGATCTACGGTCTGGGCGTGGTGCCGATCCCGACCAACATGCCGATGATCAGGACCGACGAGAAGGACCTCATCTATCGCACCGAAGAGGCCAAGTTCACCGCGATCGTGGAGGACGTGGCCGAGCGGCACGAGAACGGTCAGCCGGTGCTGATCGGAACCGCGTCGGTGGCGAAGTCCGAGATCTTGTCCAGGATGCTCAAGCAGGCCGGCGTCAAGCACGAGGTGCTGAACGCGAAGCAGCACGAACGTGAGGCCGCGATCGTCGCGCTGGCGGGCCGTAAGGGCGCGGTCACCGTGGCCACCAATATGGCCGGCCGCGGCACCGATATCATCCTGGGCGGTAACCCGGAGTTCCTGGCCGACGCGCGGTTGCGTAGCTCGGGGATTGATCCGGTGGAGCACTCCGAGGAGTACGAGAAGCAGTATCCGGAGATCCTCGCCGCGATCGAGGAGGAGACCGCCAGCGAGCACGACGAGGTCGTCGAGGCCGGTGGGCTCTACGTGGTCGGCTCCGAGCGGCACGAGTCCCGGCGGATCGACAATCAGCTTCGTGGTCGGTCGGGTCGCCAAGGTGACCCGGGCGAGAGCCGCTTCTACCTGTCATTGGGCGACGACCTGATGCGGCTGTTCAAGTCCGACATCGTGGAGTGGGTGTTGCAGGCCCTCAAGGTGCCTGACGACCAGCCGATCGAGAACAAGCGCGTCTCGGCCTCGATTGCCAGCGCTCAGGGACAGGTCGAGGCGCAGAACTTCGAGATCCGCAAGAACATCTTGAAGTACGACGACGTGATGAACCGCCAGCGGCACGCGATCTACGGCGATCGGCGCAAGGTGCTGGAGGGCGCGGACGTCGAGCAGCAGCTGCGGTCCACCGTCGACACCGTGGTCCGGCAGTACGTGCGCAGTGCGACCGAGGGATTCGCGGAGGACTGGGACCTGGAACAGCTGTGGACCCAGATGAAGACGCTGTATCCGGTGGGTCTGTCGCTGTCGGAGTATGCCGAGCGCGAAGACCTGGAACGCGAGGATCTGGAAGAGGCGTTCATCGCCGACGCCGAGGCCGCGTACGACCGGCGTGAGCAGGAGCTTGGAGCCGACGTGATGCGCGAGCTGGAGCGCCGGGTGCTGCTCACGGTGCTGGACCGCAAGTGGCGTGAGCACCTGTACGAGATGGACTATCTCCGCGAAGGCATCGGTCTGCGGGCCATGGCGCAGCGCGATCCGCTGGTGGAATACCAGCGCGAGGGCGGCGACATGTTCAACCAGATGATGGAAGCCTTCATGGAGGAGGTCGTCGGCTTCGTCTTCCATCTCGAGGTGCAGGTCACCGAGCAACCTGCGGCACAGGTCGGTGTGGTCACCGACGGTGCTGGTCGGCCGACTCGGGTCGGAGCCCCGCTGGTCGAGAGTGGGCCGGATCCCGATGGGCCGGGTGTCGAGGTGCACACCGTGGGACAGCCGGATCTCGACGAGATCGAGTTCGAGCCGACGCCCGAGCCGGAGCCGGAGACGGCCTTCACCCGGCCGAAGATCTCGGCCAAGGGTCTCAGCGGATCCGGAAACGGCCGGCGGATGACGTACTCGGCGCCGAGCGAGGACGGCTCGGTGACGACCACCGCGCAGGCCAAGACCAAGAGCGAGTACGAAGGCGTCGGGCGCAACGCGCCGTGCCCCTGCGGCTCGGGCAAGAAGTTCAAGATGTGCCACGGACGGCCCGGCGCGAACTAATGGGCCCGTTCGCGACGCCGACGCGCGGTTGACCGGCTACGTCGTCACTCTTCGCGACGGAGAAAGGCGTTCCGCCGCTCATCGCTCCTCCGCACGCCGGGCGCGTCGGCTTCCCGCTCACGGGCCTGATGAGCGCACGGGGACCGGCGGTCAGACGATCGCCGGCCCGAGCACAACGGCGGTGCAGCGCCAACGGTCACCGACACAGATGAGCTGGAAGGCCCAGGCCGATGATCGCCGGCCGCGGCGTACGTGTACCGCGACTTCCAGCACCCGGCGATGGGTGAACTGCGTCCGGAGCGAAGCGACGGTCGCCAAAGGCACCGGAGAGCCGGTTTGACGGCGGGCGCGCTCGCGACGCTGTAGACGTGCGTGTCGACCGACCTCGGCCAATGCCCACTCATCGAGCCAACGACCGAGTGATTCCAACGGACGCCGGCCATCGATCGTTTCGGCGAGGAGTTGGGCGAACCAAGGAGCCCAGGTCCGGGCCTGCTCGGCGAGCCCGGCGGCCTGCGCTGTGGCGACCCCGGCTGGCGTCAGGTCGACCGTGATCGGCACCGCCGCCCGCGTCGGCGCGCGCAGGAACAGGTCGGGGTCGCCCTCCTTGGACCCTTCGATCAGTTGCAATCGCGGCTGGTCGGGTGGCGCGACCTGATGTGGGCCGATCCCAACCCACTGCTCGGCCGGCGGCCGGCAGTCGGTGGCTGGTCTCAACAGGGCAGATCCGTAGCGTGGATCGGCTTGGACAGAGACGGACACGATGACTCCTCCTGATCGGGTCCGCTCAGCCTTCCGGTAGGCCCCGCCGGATGAGAAACATCGTGTGTGGATAACTCGCCAGCCTGTGGACAAACCGGGGAGGAGGTAGGTGAGCGTCAGACCATCAGATTGGACTGGATGCTGTATTGCGCCGCACGGTAGATGTGCCGACCGAACTCGACGAACCGGCCGGTGTCGTCATAGGTGATCCGATCGACCGTCAAACAGGCACACGGCACCGATTCATCCAGCAGGTCGGCTTCCTCATCGGTCATCAGCCGGGCCGAGATGCGCTGGTGGGCGATCTTGAGATTGACACCGAGTGACTGCAGCGTGGCGTACAGGCTGCGGTGCTCCAAGATCTCGCGGGTCAGCTCGAAGCTGGCGGGAAGGTAGTTGGTCAGGATCGCCAGTGGAACATCGTCGGCCAGCCGCAGGCGCCGGACCTTGATGAACTCCTGCTCGGTGATGTCGGTGGCATCCAATGCGCTGACGACGTCGGCATCCAGTGGGCCGACGGAGTAGCTGAGCAGTTGAGTGCTCGGCACTTTGCCGGCCTGGACCAGATCGGAGTTGAGGCTGGTCAACCGCTCGTCCCGGCTGAACTGGGACCGCACGACCTGGGTGCCGACGCCCCTCTTCCGGACCAGCAGGCCCTTGTTGACCAGTTCCTGGATGGCCTGCCGGGCGGTGGGCCGAGACAGCCCCAGGCGGGTGGTCAGCGACAGCTCGTTCTCCAGTCGGTCACCAGGCGCGAGTTCGCCGGAAGTGATCGCCTGTTCGATCGACTGGGCAAGCTGGTAGTAGAGCGGCACCGGGGAATTCCGCTCCAGTCTGATGTCCAGCTCGCGCGCAACGCTTGGCTGACTCATGCGGCCATGCTAGGGCTTTCGAAAACCAGTCTCTGGCAAGCCTCGGTAGGGTTGGCGTGCGGCTCCACTCTTCTCCCCGAAGGTCCGCGTGATGGAGGTGACGCGATGCCACAGCGACTGACGCCGCTGGAGGTGTCGCTGCTCGTGCTCGATACCGCGCACGCACCGGCCCACGTCGCGACCGTGGACATCTTCGAGGCTCAGCCCGATGGACTCGACTACGAGCGATTGATCGCCCTGATCAGTGACCGGATCGCGTATGTACCCCGCTACCGGCAGCGGGTCCGTGATGTCCCGGCCCGGCTGGCGGCACCGATCTGGGTGGACGACGAGAGCTTCGATCTCACCTTCCACGTCAGGCGCTCGGCGCTGCCCCGGCCGGGCACCATGGAGCAACTCCGCGAGTTCGTCGGCCGGGTGGTGGCCCGACGGATGGACCGCTCCCGCCCACTCTGGGAGATGTATGTCGTCGAGGGCCTGGAAGGAAACCGGTTCGCGGTCGTCGCGAAGACCCACCTGACGCTGGTGGACGGCGTGGACAATGTCGACATCGGCCAGGTCCTGCTGGATGCGCAGGTCGATCCCGGTTTCGAGTTCGAGACCAACGAGTGGCGACCTGTGCCTGAGCCCGGCGCGGCCGAGCTGATTGTCGGGGCGCTGTGGGAGAGCGCCCAGGACCCATTGCTCGCGTGGCAGAACCTGCAAGGCGTCGCGACCAGCGCGCTGGGTGTCGCGGTCGCGGCCGGTGAAGCGATGGGTGGCGTGGGCTCGACCGTGGTCGGGCTGATCGAGAACGCGCTACTGGGGAGTCGTCCGCGATCCAGTTCGCCGTTGTCAGGCTTCGTTTCCGAACAACGCCGAGTGGCGCTGGTGTCGATTCCCCTTGCCGACCTCAAGGCCGTGCGGGACGAACACAACCACACCATCAACGACGTCATCCTGGCAGTGGTGACCGGCGCGCTGCGTTCCTGGCTGCTGACGCGAGGCGAGTCGATCCCCACCGGGCGTGAACTCACCGCTCTCGTACCGATGAGTGTCACCGAGGACGACGGGGAGCCGACGTCCCTCGGCAGCCGGGTGGCGCCGCATGTACAGCCGCTGCCGATCGGCGAGCCGAATGCTCTGATGCGGCTGCACCAGGTGGCCTTCGCCACGCAGGCACACAAGGAGACCGGACGGGCGGTGGATGCGCGGACGCTGTCGGACATCGCCGGTTTCGCGCCGGCGACCCTGCATGCGCTCGGGGTTCGGGTGTCCAACGACGTGCTGCGTCGGCAGCACGACGTACTCGTCACGAATGTGCCCGGCCCTCAGCTGACCCTGTTCGCGGCGGGGGAGCGGCTGGTGGCCAGCTATCCCGTGTTGCCTCTGGAGGGCGGCCATCTGCTCGCCATCGGTATCACCTCCTATGACGGCCAGGTGTTCCTGGGTCTGACTGCCGACCGCGATGCCGTCTCCGATCTCGATGTGCTGGCGCAGTGTCTCGATGATGCGGTGGATGAACTGCTCGACACGACCGTTCGTTCTCGCAGCCAGCGTCAGCCCACTCGCAAGGCGTCGGCGGCCGCGCGAAAGGCAGCTGCTTCGAAGGCCGCCGCGCGGCAGGAGGCCCGACGGACCAGCGGTCAGCGGCGGGCAGCGATGCGCAATCTGGCCTCCCGGGCAGTCGAGTTGGGCACGAACGCCACCAAGGCGCCGGCGGCCAAGCGTGCTGCCGCGTCGCCTTCCTCAACCGCACGCAAGCTGCCGACGACCGGTGCGCCGGCCGGAGCCGGTGAGACGACAGGCAAGACAGCGGCGAGCGAGAAGCCTGCCGCTGCCACCAAGAGTGCGGCAGCCAAGAAGGCGACGACGGCGAAGAAGACGGCCGCGAAGACCACTGCCAAGAGGACCACGACGGCGACGTCGGCAAAGAAGGCTCCGGCAAAGAAGACGGAGGCATCGTGACGGTCTTCGTCCCGCTCACGATCAGTGCCGCCCAGCAACTGCGGTCGACCGGCTCAGCCACCGATCTGATCGGGTACGCCGACGGACCCGCACTCCGCAGTTGGCTGGGTGACCCGCGACTGGACGACGAGGAAGCCCACTATGTCGCGCTGAATCACGCCGGGGTGGCCGCCCTGCTCCTCGACGGCGACTCGATGCGGCTGGTGCTGGCGGTGGATCAGGAGATCGCCGGCGGCGAACTAGGCGCCGTCCAGCTGCCCCGGGTGGCCTGGTCCGACGTACGCTCCCTGTTCGCCGATGAGGCCGGAGCCTCGGCAGCAGTGGCGAAGGCGCGGGCCGCGGCCAACGGACTGGATCTGGCGGCTGCTCTCTCGCTCCCGGAGGTCGAGCAACTGCTGGATGCCCATGACCTGCTCTGGTACGCGCCGGACGAACTGGGTGCGCTTGCCGCGTGCTGATCCCGATGAACAGCCGCTTCCATCACCAGCTGAGTGCTCGGTATGCCGAGGAGCGCGACCGGCCGGTCGAATCGGCGCCGGGTCAGGCCGGCTGACCGGATCGGTCAGGCTCCGCCCGTGGGCCGACGACTGCGTACCGCGCGCACAGGAAGGCGCCGTTGCGCGCCTGCTCGATCAGGCGGAAGTCGAAGCGGCGCGGAAACAGCGGACGTCCCGCGCCCAGGGTGACGGGGGCGATGGAGAGCAGCACCTCGTCGAGCAGCCCGGCCTCGGCGAACTGGGCTGCCAGGTCGCCACCACCCACGACCCACACGTCCAGGTCGCCAGCCGCCGCGGCCATCGCGGCATGCACGGTCGGCACCGCTTCGGCGGTGATCGTGACGTTGCCGGCGATCGGCTGCAGGTCCCGGTGAGTGAACACCCAGCTGGGCATCGGGTAGAGCCAGCTCTCTCCGGTCCTGGCCAGATGGTCGAGCACCCACTGGTAGGTGGTGGCTCCCATGGCGATCGCGCCGATGCCGGAGATGAACTCCTCGTAGTTCAGCGGGCCGCCGGGGGTCTGTTCCTGCTCGAACAGCCAGGCGCCTCGCCGCTCCACGTCGCGGACCGCGGCCAGCCAGCGCGGCGCGATCTGCTGGTGGCGCTCGATCAGCTCGGCAGGGGAGTCGCCGCCGGGCGTGACCGTTTCGGTCCCCCTCGATGGCGGCTACCCAGACCTCCTTGGTCCAGATCAGATTGGCCAGCGCATTGGCGATCGACTCGTCGGGTCCGTCCCAGCAGGTCATCTGCAGACCGGGGAAGCGAATCTTGAGGTGGGCGGATGGAAGTGGATGCCGTTGGGAGCGGGGAGCCAGGTGTTGTCCGGCCGCGGACCGCTGGGGCTGGTGCCGTACGCGCGGGCGAACGCTCGGCTGAAACCTTCTACGGAGTCGTAACCGGCGGCGAACGCGGTGTCGGTGACCGAAGCTCCTCGGCGGAGCTGCCACGCAGCGCGCTCCAGCATCACCCGGCGGCGCATCGCGACCGGCGATTCGCCGGTGCCGCGGACCAATTGCCGACTGAAGTGGTACGGCGAGGAGTACGCGCCGCCGGCCATCGCGTGGAGGTTCGTGTTGTCCTCGGCCAGCACGGCGTCGAGCAGTTCGCGCAACCGATCACGGCGAGCCGGCCGCTCGGGTGAATCCACCATGAAGCCAAGTCTGGCCCCTGTCCGCCGTCGCGGACCCGACCGTTCTTGCTCACCAGTGGCTGCGGATTGTCAGCGGTCGCTGGCAGACTCGTGCCATGCCACGATCCATCTGGAAAGGCGCGATCTCCTTCGGGCTGGTCACGATCCCGATCAAGCTCTACTCCGCGACGGAGGAGAAGGACATCAGCTTCCGGCAGATCCATCCCGAGGACGGCGGACGGATCAAGTACAAGCGGGTCTGCGAGAAGTGCAGCAAGGAGATCCCGTACGCGGAGATCGCCAAGGGCTACGAACTGCCCGACGGCCGGATGGTCATTCTCACCTCCGATGACTTCGACGAACTCCCATTGACCACCACCAAGGCGGTCGAGGTCGTGCAGTTCGTCGCCGAGGAAGAGGTGGATCCCACCTACTTCGCCAAGACCTACTTCCTGCAGGCAGACGGTCCCGGCATCAAGCCGTACGTGTTGCTGCGGAACGCGCTGACCCAATCCGGGAAGTCGGCGCTGGTCAAGGTCGCGCTGCGTTCGCGGGAGGCGTTGGCACTCATCAGGCCCAAGGACGACGTGTTGCTGATGCACACGATGCTCTGGCCCGACGAGCTGCGGGACGGCGGATTCGCCGCCCCGCCGGCCGATGTCACCGTCTCCGACGCCGAGGTGACCATGGCGCAGTCGTTCATCGACGCGCTGTCCGGCGACTTCGAGCCCGAGGCGTACCACGACTCCTACCGCGAGGCGCTGGAGGCACTGGTCCAGTCGAAGGCCGAAGGCGTACCACTGGAAGCGGAGCCGGAGGTCGAGGAGCAGGCCGAGGTCGTCGACCTGGTCGCCGCCCTACGGGCCTCGGTCGAGGCAGCCAAGAAACGCCGGGAGGCTGCGGCCGAAGCCAAGGCGGTCTAGCGGAAGCAACGTACGGCATGACCTGGAGGAACCCGACTGCGTGCTCACAGTGAGTGGCGAGTACGGGATGCTTCGCCGCTGATGAAGCGTCGCGTAATCGCCACTCAGACAGGGGGACCGTCCGTAAGTCGCCACTGGCCACCATGGTTGATCTGAGTGGCGACGTACGGATGCATCAACGCCCTCCGACCCAGGACGACCGGGGAATTTCCACCCAGCGGCGCGGATTCCGGACCTGTACGTAGGATCCCCGCGCCAGTTGTCGCCCACGGGTGGAAATTACGACGAGGCCGGCGGTCTCAGGCGCTGAATGTCGCCCACGGGTGGAAATTGCCGGGAGGCCGGCCGCGTCCTACTTCGCCAGCCAGGCGTCGCCGACCTTCTGCTGGGTGCGGAAGCCCGCGAGGATGGCGGGGGCGGCGGCCTGCTCGAGCTTCTTGCCCAAGATCGGGATGGCGACCTTGAGCACACCGGTCAGCTCACCGACGGTCCCACGACCGCCGGCCGAGAGCACCACGGTGCCCTGCATGGTGACGGGCTGACCCGGCACGCTCATCGCCACCCGGCCGGTGCGATTGCCGGCGGCGTCGGCGGGTCCCCAGTCGATCTTCTCCACCACGGTCAGTTCGGGGCCGGTGAACTTGGCCGCGGCGGAAGGTGCGGGGAGCTTGCGGGTGGTCTGGGTGGTGGTGCCGGTGACCGTCGCTTCGTGCGACCGGGCGTGGGTGGCCTTGCACACCTCCTCCAGATACGCGCGGTCGGTCATCATTGCGAAGACCTCCTCGACCCCGGCGACGAACTCGATCCCTGACCTGATGTCCATGCGCGCCATCATGGCACGCGCCGAGTCGGGCAGGCTTATGGTCGAATGTGACAGGCACATAGACGTGCCACAGATCCGAAGGACGGGCAGCAGCGGTGACGACATTCGAGCTCGAACTCGAACGCGACAAAGCCGAAAAAATCGATGAGGTGGCCGAACGTGGTGCCGCCCTGGCGCGGGAACTCGGCTACGACGCCGAGTCGGTGCAAACCTTCCTGCGCCACTACTTCCGACACGTCGACGCACTCGACGTCGCCGAACGCAGTGTGGATGACCTGCTCGGCATGGTCCGCAGCCACTACCGACTGGCCGAGAACCGGCCGGCTGCCCGGGCCACCATCGCCATCCGGACCCCGAGCCAGTCCGACGACGGCTGGACCTGCGGCGGCGCCACCGTGGTCCAGATCGTCACCGACGACCGGCCGTTCCTGGTCGACTCGGTCACGATGGAAGTGCTCCGGCAGGGCTGGAGCATCCGCGAGGTGTTCCACCCGCAGTTCCTGGTCGATCGCGATCTCAGCGGCGCGCTGCACGGCATCCTGACCGGCGAGCAGGCGGCATCCGGAGCCCCGCGCCGGGGCACCGAGGACCAGCCGGTCAATGTGGTCGCCGAGTCCTGGATGCACCTGGAGATCACCCCGCCCAGCGGGCACGGCCACCCCGAGCGACTGACCGCGGCCTTGGAGCAGGGCCTGCGGCAGGTGTTGCGGCTGGTGGAGGACGCCGTCGAGGACTGGGCGAAGATGCAGCAGCGGGCCGGGGAGACCGTCGCCCTGCTGACGTACGGGGAGTTGCCGGCCGGCCGGCGTCCGGAAGCGGAGGTTGCTGCCGAACTGCTGACCTGGCTCGCCAACAGCCACTTCACCTTCCTCGGCTACCGCGAGTATCGCTATCAGCCCGCCGACGCCAAGGCAGGCACACCGGCGAGTTATGTCGCCGTGCCGGCCACCGGGCTCGGTATCCTGCGCGGCGACGCCGACGCGGACTCGACCTTCCATGCGCTGCCTCGCGACGAGCATCCGTTGCTGATGACGATCACCAAGGACAGCTACAAGTCCCGGGTGCACCGGCCCGCCTATCTGGACTACCTCGGCATCCGGCTGTTCGATGTCGCCGGCAACGTCATCGGCGAGCGACGCTTCCTGGGTCTGTTCGCCTCGACCGCCTACTCGGAATCGGTGACCCGGATCCCGCTGCTGCGGCAGAAGGCGCGGGAGGTGCTGCGCCGCTCGCAGTACGACGAGTCGAGCCATGGTGGCAAGGCGATCATGGACGTGCTGGAGACCTTCCCGCGGGACGAGCTGTTCCAGAGCCCGATTGCGGAGCTGGCCCCGACGATCGAGAAGATCGCCCATCTCAAGGAACGCCGGCAGGTCAGGCTGTTCGTCCGGCGCGACCCGTACGGGCGCTATCTGTCCTGCATCGTCTATCTGCCGCGGGATCGCTACACCACCCTGGTACGGAACAAGATGCAGGACATCCTGCTCAGCAGATTGGGTGGCTCCTCCATCGACTTCACCGCCCGGGTCACGGAGTCCGTGCTGGCCCGGCTGCACTTCGTCGTGGGCATGCCTCGTGGCACCGCGGCCGGTGAGGTCGATGTCCGGGCACTGGAACGCGAACTCACCCAGGCCACCCGCTCCTGGGACGACGAGTTCGCCGAACTGCTGGCCGACACGCCCAATCCCGACCTGCTGGCCGAACGGGTGAAGGGTGTCCCGGAGGGCTACAAGGAGGACTACAGCCCGCGCCAGGGGATCATGGACCTCACCGCGATCGTCGAGCTGACCGGGCGCGAGGACATGGCGATGGCCATGTACCGACCGGACCGGGCCGACGACGACGCCGACCTCCGGTTCAAGATCTTCCGCTGGTCCCAGACCCTCTCGCTGTCCAAGATCATGCCGCACCTGTCGCTGCTGGGCGTCGACGTGGTGGACGAGCGGCCGTACGAACTCACGGTCGGTGAGCACAAGCGAGCTTTCGTCTACGACTTCGGCATCGTGGTGCCCGGCGGCCGGGCAGCCGTCGAGAAGCGTTGGGACACCGCAGCTCGGCACCAGTTCATGGATGCGTTCGCCGCCTCGTACAGCGGTCGCAGTGAGCCGGACCGGTTCAACTCGCTGGTGATGGGCGCCGATCTGGGGTGGCGGCAGGTCTCGATCCTGCGCGCCATCGGCCGCTATCTGCGCCAGACCGGGTCGACCTACTCCCAGACCTATGTCGCCCAGTCGCTGAGCGCCAATGTCGAGATCGCCCGGCTGCTGGTCGAGTTGTTCGAGACGAAGTTCGACCCGGAGCTCGAGTTGAGCAAGGCCGACCGGGCGGAGGAGGTGGAGGACATCCGGGACAAGATCAAGCTCGCCCTGGACTCGGTCGCCAGCCTCGACCACGACAAGATCATCCGCTCCTATCTGGGGATCATCGACGCGGTGGTCCGGACCAGCTTCTATCAACCCGGCCGGGACACCGTGGCGTTCAAGCTGCTGCCGCGCAAGATCGTGGACCTGCCGCAGCCGCGGCCGGCGTACGAGATCTTCGTCTACTCCCCGCGCGTGGAGGGCGTCCATCTGAGGTTCGGTTCGGTGGCCCGCGGCGGACTGCGCTGGTCCGACCGGGCGGAGGACTTCCGCACCGAGGTCCTCGGCCTGGTCAAGGCGCAGATGGTGAAGAACACCGTGATCGTCCCGGTGGGGGCGAAGGGCGGCTTCTACTGCAAGCATCTGCCGGACCCGGGCGTCGACCGGGAAGCCTGGCTGAGCGAGGGCAAGGCCTGCTATCAGCTGTTCATCTCCAGCCTGCTGGACATCACCGACAACATCGTCGATGGCGAGGTGGTGCCGCCGCGCAACGTGATCCGCTACGACAGCGACGATCCCTATCTGGTGGTGGCCGCCGACAAGGGCACCGCGAGCTTCTCCGATCTGGCGAATGCGATCTCGCTGGAGTACGACTTCTGGCTCGGTGACGCGTTCGCCTCCGGCGGTTCCGCGGGCTACGACCACAAGGGCATGGGCATCACCGCCCGCGGCGCCTGGGTCTCGGTGCAGCGTCATTTCCGGGAGATGGGCATCGATCCGCAGAGCCAGGACTTCACCTGCGTGGGCATCGGCGACATGTCCGGCGACGTGTTCGGCAACGGCATGCTGCGCAGCGAGCACACCAAGCTGGTCGCCGCCTTCGACCATCGGCACATCCTGATCGACCCCAATCCCGACCCCGCCAAGAGCTTCGCCGAGCGCAAGCGGTTGTCGGAGTTGGGTCGGTCGAGCTGGGGCGACTACGACACCTCGCTGATCTCGGTCGGCGGGGGAGTCTTCCCGCGCACGTTGAAGTCGATCGGGATCACGCCGCAGATGCGCAAGGTGCTCGGCATCGCCGAGTCGGTGGTGGAGTTGTCCCCGGCCGAGTTGATCAGCGCCTGCCTGCGAGCGCCGGTGGACCTGCTGTGGAACGGCGGCATCGGCACCTATGTCAAGGCCACCGCCGAGAGCCATGCCCAGGTGGGGGACAAGGCCAATGATGGGCTGCGGGTCAACGGCTCCGAGGTACGCGCTCGGGCGGTCGGGGAGGGCGGCAACCTCGGTCTCACCCAGCTGGGCCGGATCGAGTACGCCCTGCGCGGCGGCAAGTCCGGCAAGGGCGGTCGGATCAACACCGACTTCATCGACAACTCCGCCGGTGTCGACACCTCCGACCACGAGGTCAACATCAAGATCCTGCTGACCGGTGAGGTGAATGCCGGCCGGCTTTCCATGCCGGACCGGGACAAGCTGCTCGCCTCGATGACCGACGAGGTCGCCGAACTGGTGCTGGCGCACAACTACGACCAGAACCTGGCGCTGGCCAATGCGGTCTATCAGGCGCCGTCGATGGCCGGCGTACACGAGGACTGGATGGAGCGGCTGGTCGAGCGCGGGGTGCTCGACCGGGCGATCGAGTTCCTGCCCACCAGCGAGGAGATGACCGAGCGCCGGCGCGAACACCGGGGGCTCACCTCACCCGAGCTGTGCACCTTGATGTCGTACACCAAGATCATGCTGGCCCGAGACGTGCTCAGCTCCGATCTGCCGGATGATCCCGACCTGGCCGATCGGCTGGTGAACTACTTCCCGACGCCATTGCGGGAACGCTTCGAGGACCAGATCCGCGGCCACCGGCTGAGCCGGGAGATCATCACCACGGTGCTGGTCAACGACTTCGTCAACAAGGCCGGCAACACCACCCTCTACCGGCTGTCGTCGGAGACCGGCGCCGGGGTGGCGGACCTGATCCGGGCCAACATCGCGGCCCGGACCATCTTCTCGGCACCGGAGCTGGAGGACGAGCTGGAGGCCTTGGACTTCCAGATCAACGCCGAGGTGCAGACCGAGCTACGGTTGGAGATTCGCACCCTGGTCGAGCGCGCGACTCGCTGGCTGGTGAACAACCGCCGGCGACCGATCGACATCAGTGCCGGCATCGACTTCTACGCCAAGCCGGTCGCCGATCTCGCCGAGGTGCTGCCCGAACTGCTCACCGGCCGGGATGCGGACGCCTTTGCCAAAGCCCTGAAGGGCTATCTGGCCAAGGGTGTGCCGGACAAGCTGGCCCGTCGGGTGGCGACGCAGCCGTATCTGTTCGCGGCGCTGACCATCGTGCCGACCGCCGTCCAGATGCACGTCGATGTCGACACGGTGGCCAGTGTGCACTTCAGCCTCGGTCAGCGACTGGGGCTGGATCGGCTGCTGGGTCGGATCATCGAGCTGCCACGGACGGATCGCTGGGAGATCATGGCCCGCGCCGCGCTCCGCGATGATTTCCATGCGGTCCAGGCCGATCTGACCGCCGAGGCGATGGCGATCGCGACCACGGGCTCGACCACGCAGCGGATCAACCTGTGGGAGAAGGAGACCCACGGAGTGACCGAGTCGATCAAGACGTTGCGTTCGATCTGCGACGGGAAACCCGAGCTGGCGAAGACCTCGGTGGGATTACGGGTGGCTCGCGGATTGCTGTCGCGCGTATGAGGATCGATCTACACACCCATTCCGCAGTCTCGGACGGCACCGACTCCCCGGCCGACCTGGTGGCCGCAGCGGCGGCCGCCGGGCTGTCGGTGGTCGCGTTGACCGACCACGACACCTTTGACGGGCTGCCGGAAGCGTTCGAGGCGGGGCTCCGGCTCGGCATCGACGTGGTGCCGGGGATGGAGCTGTCCTGTTCGCGGGGCGGCGAGAGCATCCATCTGCTGGCGTACGGAGCCGATCCTGCTGACGCCGGACTGGCTGAGGAGATGGCACGGGTGCGGGACGGCCGGAGCAATCGGCTGCGACCGGTGCTGGCCAAGCTGGCCGAACTCGGCGTGCCGATCACCGAGGAGTCCGTGCGCTCCTTCGTCGGATCGAGTCCCTCGGTCGGACGGCCCCACATCGCCGACGCCCTGATCGCCGCCGGGCACGTCAAGGACCGCAAGGAGGCGTTCGACCGCTTCCTCGCCGACGGCGGTCCGGCGCATGTGGTGCGCTACACGATCGACGTCGCCCGGGGGATCGACCTGGTCCACGATGCCGGCGGGGTGGCAGTGATCGCCCATCCGTGGGGTCGCGGTCGCGAGCAGGTGCTGTCGGTCGAGGTGCTGGAGCAGCTGGTGGCCGAGCACGGCCTGGAGGGCATCGAGGTCGATCATCAAGACCACGACGAGGCGGCTCGGGCCGGTTTGCGGGCACTGGCCTGGAGGCTCGGGGTGCTCGGCACCGGGGCGAGTGACTACCACGGCACCGGCAAGGTCGACCATGATCTCGGGGTCAACACCACCGATCCGGAGACGTACGCCCGGTTGCGGGAGCTGATGGCGCAGCGTGCCAGTGCGGGCCACCGGTGACGGCATTGGGCAGAATTGCCGTGTGAGCGCGCAGAATGCCTGGGTCGTGGCGGTGGCCAACCAGAAGGGTGGGGTAGCCAAGACGACCACGGTCGGTTCCCTGGGTGCTGCCTTCGCCGCTCAAGGATTGTCGGTGTTGCTGGTCGACCTCGATCCGCAGGCGTGCCTGACCTTCTCGCTGGGGATCGATCCGGAGACCGTGGAACGCTCGATTCACCAGGTGCTGCTGGGCGAGGTCAAGGCGGCCGAGGTGCTCCTGGAGACTGAGGACGGCGTGGATCTGCTGCCCGCCACCATCGAGCTGGCGACCGCCGAGCAGGCGCTGCTGTTGCGTACCGGCCGGGAGCGGTTGCTGAGGGCTGCCTTGGCGCCGCTATTGAAATCGTACGACGTGATCTTGCTGGACTGTCCGCCTTCCCTCGGTGTACTCACCACCGTTGCGCTGACCGCTGCGAACGGGGTCCTGATCCCGCTGCAATGCGAGACCTTGAGCCACCGCGGGGTCGGCCAGCTGCTGGACACCATCCATGACGTGAAGAGGATGACCAACCGGCGACTGAAGGTCATCGGCGTGCTGCCGACCCTCTACGACAGCCGCACCAGCCACGGCCGATTGGTGCTGGAGCGGATCGGCGAAGACTACGGCGTACCCGTCGTGGAGCCGCCGATCCCCAAGTCGGTGCGCTTCGCCGAAGCTCCTGCTGCCGGCCGTTCGATTCTGGCGACTGCCAGGACCAGCAAGGGCGCGACGGCGTACCGCGAGGTTGCGGCAGGTCTGCTGGCATCGCGCCCCTGAGCGCAGCGGCGGCCGACGATCAGTCGGATTCGGCGGTGTCCGTGCTCGATTCGGCCGGTGACTTACCGCCGCTGCGACGACGCCGCCGGCGGCGTCGCTTCGGTGCGGAGGAATCCTCATTCTGGGCGGCAGACTCAGCCGGCGCAGCCGACTCGGCAACCGGAGCACCGGCGGCAGACTCAGCCGGGGCGGCGGCTTCGTCGGATGACTCGACCGGTACGCCGTTGCGGAGCCGACGGCGGGTCCGCTGCCGTTTGGGGCGCTCCCGCCGCCGCTTCTCGCGTTCGGCGTCAGCGGCGGCGTCCTCCTCGGCAACTCGATCCCGATCGCGGGCAGGACGCTCGGGAGCCGCTGCCGGGACCAGTCGACCGGTGACCGAACGGTCGATACCGAGATCGTGGAACAGGTGCTCCGAGGTGGAGTAGGTCTCCTCCGGCTCGGCGAACGGCAGGTCGAGGGTGTTGTTGATCACCTTCCACCGGGTCACATCGGACCAGTCCACGAAGGTGATCGCGACCCCGGAGGCGCCGGCCCGGCCGGTCCGCCCGATCCGGTGCACGTAGGTCTTGTCGTCATCGGGGCACTCGTAGTTGATCACGTGCGTGACGCCCTCGACGTCGATGCCGCGGGCAGCCACGTCGGTGGCCACCAGCACGTCGACGGTGCCGGACCGGAACTTCTTCAGCGCCTTCTCGCGCAGCACCTGGCTCAGGTCGCCATGGATCGCGCTGGCTGCGAATCCGCGCTCGGCCAGATCGTCGGCCAACCGCTGCGCGGCGCGCTTGGTGCGGCAGAAGACCATCATCCGGTTGCGGTTCTCCGCTTGCAGCACGCGGGACACGATCTCCGGTTTGTCGAGGTCGTGGACCTGGTAGACGAACTGTGCCGTGGTCGGAACGGTCGTCGTATCGTCGGAGGACTCGGCGCGGATGTTGACCGGATGCCGCAGGTGGTGCCGAGCCAGCGCGACGATGGCCGACGGCATGGTTGCCGAGAACAGCATCGTCTGGCGCAGCTCGGGGGTCTTGGCCAAGATCCGCTCGACATCGGGCAGAAAGCCCAGGTCGAGCATCTCGTCCGCCTCGTCCAGCACGAGCACCTTGATGTGCGAGAGGTCCAGTGAACCGCGGTCCGCCAGGTCGAGCAGGCGTCCGGGCGTGCCGACGACGACCTCGACGCCGGACGCCAACGCGTCCAGCTGCGGCTCATAGCCGACGCCGCCGTACACGGTCAACACCCGCGCCTTGCGAATCGACGACGCCGTGGTCAGGTCCTTACTGACTTGGAGTGCGAGCTCGCGAGTCGGGGTGACGATCAGGGCCTGCGGGGCGCCGGGCTTGGCCTGCAGTTCGAAGTCGCGCTCGCCGGGCACGACGATCCGCTGCAGTGCGGTGATGCCGAACGCGAGCGTCTTGCCGGTGCCCGTCCGGGCCTGGCCGATCATGTCGGTGCCGGTCAGCGAGATCGGGATCGACATCTGCTGGATCGGGAAGGGATGAACGATGCCCACCTGGGCCAGGGCGGTCACGATGTCTGGCAGCACACCGATGCTCGCGAACGTCGGCTGCTCGGCTGCTGCTGGGGATTCGACCTGCGCCGGGTCGGCGATTGCTTCGGTCGTGGTCTCGGTAGTCAGGATCTCGTACTTTCGTGTGACAGAGTTCGTGTGACGCGGTACGTGTTCGCCAGCGGATATCTCGATCCGCGCGTCGCGAAGACAAACGCGCCAACGAGCATCTTATCGCGCCGCGCCCCCGATGCCGCCCAACCCTGCGATGCGGCGCACGCTCGATACTCTGCCTCCATGAGTTCGGCAGCAGCTGGTGATGACGGCTACCGCGATGGTGCGATCGATCTCCTGGGCATCTTGGCGTACGGGGCGCTGACAGCCTTCGAGCGTCTGGCCGAGGACGCGCAGGTCGCACCGACGCTCGCCGACAAGGTCGAGCTGACCACGGTCGCCGCTCGGCAGATCGACCATTTCAAGTCGGTCTCGGCCAAGCTCGACTCGATGGGCGTCGACGTGATGGCCGCCATGGCGCCGTTCCATGCTCCGTTCGACGCCTTCCACAGCTACACCAAGCCCAAGGACTGGTACGAGGGGCTGGTCAAGGCTTTCGTCGGCGACAGCATCGCGGCGGATTTCTACCGCGAGATCGCCGCCTTCGTCGACGCCGACACCCGGAATCTGGTCCACCAGGTCCTGGCCGACGAGGGGCTGCAGGCCTACATCGTCACTCAGGTCCGGCTGGGCATGGAGCATGACCCCAAGCTCGCCGGCCGGCTGTCGTTGTGGGGACGCCGCCTGGTCGGCGAGGCGCTGAGCCAGGCGCAGCGGGTTGCCGTCGATCGCGACGCGCTGACCAGCCTGTTGACCGGCACCGTGGACCGTCCCGGACTCGATCTGGCCGCGATGAGCCGGATGTTCTCCCGGCTGGTCGCCAACCACACCAAGCGGATGGCTGAGTTGGGCCTGAAGGCCTAACTCAGTTCGAGCCGAAGCCCACCCGGCGGGCGCTTTCCTCGCCGATGTCCACGTAACCGATGCTGTTGCCGGCGATCAGCACCTTGCGTCCGTGCGTATCGGTGAGTGTCAGAACCTCGTCTCGACCGATCGCTGTGGTGACGGCCTTTTCGACCTCGGCGGTGGTCTGGTTTGACTCCACCACGATCTCGCGGCTGACCTGCTTGATGCCGACCTTGATCTCCACGGAACTCCTTGTCGAACTCGTCTGTCGTGCGGCGCTGTCGCGCCCAACGCTACGCGGGTGGACCTTAGCCCAAACTGGCGATCTCGTCCTCGGTCGCCTCGCGGATCACCAGGCGGGTCCAGGCTCCCAGGTAGATCCGGTCGTCGGGACCGAGTTCGCGCTTCACACCGACCGGGATCGGATCGTCGGGCAGCGCACCACTGGCGGATCCGATGAAGGTGCCGTTGGCCGACTCCAGATCCTCGACGAACCAGCGCCGTCCGTCGGTGGTCAGCTGCGCCTGGCGGCGGCTGACGCCGGAGTCGGTGCCGCAGTCGATGTCCGGGTGGATGTTGCGGGTCCGCGAGACCCGGCCCACCAGGATCGAATTGCTGCGCAGCGGGATGGTGTCGGGCAGCCCGGCGGAGGGCAGCGGGTCAGGGCTGTCCTGGGCCTCGTACCACGCCGGATCGATCCACAGCTCGGCCACCCAGGCAAAGCCGCCCGGCACCGGGGTGGCGATGCCTGGCGTCGAGGCGGCAGAGGCGGCCGGCGCAGTCGGAGCATCATCGGGCGGGGCGAGCGGCCGGGGCATGCTCCCGGTGGTGAAGTCGTAGCCGCAACTCTCGCAGAACAGCGCCTCGGCGACATTCTCGGTGCCGCAATGGGGGCAGGGCTGGGCTGTCGTGGCCGGAGCCGACCCACCGGCAGCGCCCGCCGGCGGTGTCAGACCGGTCGCCGGCGACGCCGGGCTGACCGCCGAGCTGTCGATCGGCGCGCCGCAGACATCGCAATAGTCGTCGGCGGTCGAGTCGTGTCCGGCCGGGCAGACCGAGGTCATGGGGTCCTCCTCTGGTCGGGCTCGCAGGGTCAGTGGCGAACTCGCGTGGTCTTGGTCGATGCGGTATCCAGGGCCATCTCGTCAGCCTTGTCGACACTGCGCTTGAGCCGCACCGTACCGGTCTCGATGTCGGTGATGTCGACGACCTTGCGCAGCCGGGTCGTGGCCTCCTCGTTGCCCGTCTGTACTGCCAACTGTACGGCGCGGCCGAGCTTGGTCGTCGCACCCTCCTCGTCGCCGGCCGCCTTGGCTGCCAGCCCCTCCTGGATCGCCTGGGCCAACTCGGTCTGACCGGTGTAGTGCGCGACCTCCGGGTTGATCCTGGTGGTCAGGCCCTCGTCGTCGGACCACTTCGCCTTGACCAGACCCTGGGCGACGACCTCGCCGCCGACGGCCAGCTGGACCCGGGCCGCCAGCTGCTCCTGACCGATCGCCTTCGGGGACAGCCGGATACTGATGTGGTAGTCCCGGGACTCGTCGGACCAGGCCCCGGTCGGATAGCCGCCGGTCAGCGGATTGACCTCGACCCGGCGACTGGTGAGATCGACGACACTCGGTGAGACCTGGCGGACGAACTGCACGGTCGCGCCCTGCGGAGCCCAGACACGCAGTTGGGCATCGGCGACACCGCGACTCATCGAACTGCGCATCAGGTCGGCGAACACGTCGGCCATCAGCTCGGGCCGGGGGATGATGTCGACGGTGCCGAGCAATGCCTGGGCGATCCGGCGTACCTCCGCGACCTGCCAATCGACGCCAACGCCGCGGCAGTCGCACTGGAACCGCCCGGTGACGGCGGCGATCGAGCTGGTCAGCTGGTCCGGGGACTCGTTGTGGTTCTCGCCGTCGGTGAGCAGGATGGCGTGCCTCTGGGCGAGCATCGGGATCGAGTCGAACAGCCGGGCGGCCAGCAGCAGCCAGGTGCCCATCGCGGTGCCGCCGTCGGAACGGAAGCCGCGAACGGCCTGCTGTGCCTCGTACCTGGTCTGCGGATTCATCTGCACCATGCCGGCGCCGACGCGGGCCGGCGGATAAGCGAGGTACGCGGCATGGGTGCCGGCGACGACCGCGAACCAGGTTCCGTCGAGGATCTGATCGAGCGCGGCTGCCGCAGCGACCTTCGCGGCCTCGAGCTTGGTCCGGCCCATCGAGCCGGAGGTGTCGACGATGATGATCTCGCCCGCCTGGCCGCCACCGCCGCGGCCGGCCTCGCCCGCTCCGGTGCAGGTGAGGGTGACGATCCCGTTGACATCGGTGCCACCGTCGGGCAGGAACTCGTTCTGGTAGACGGTCGCGGTGAACTGCGCCATATCGGGTTCTCCTCCTCGCTCAGGCATCCGTAGCCTCGCTGACGATGAACTGCCAGAGTATCTTGATCGTGGACCACGAATCCGGATGCGTACGCTGCGCAGATGAAGACGACTCCGTACGACGGTACGCCGTACATCGAGACGCGTGACCTGTCGCTGGTGACCCGCGAGGGACCGGTGTACGAGGATGTGGAACTGGCCTTTCCGAGAGGGCGACTGGCGGCGATCGTCGGGCGCTCGGGCTCGGGCCGTTCGGCGCTGCTGCTCACGCTGGCCGGCCGGATGCGCGGCTGGACCGGCTGGGTCCGGGTGGCCGGCTACGACCCGACGACTCAGACCCGGTTGCTCCGCGACCGCACCTCGCTCGCCCTGGTCGACGGCCTGGTCGGCCTGGAGCCACGGCTCACGGTCGCGGAGTCGATCACGGAGCGCTCGTTGATCGACGCCGTCCCGCTGGCCAAGGCCGGCACCCGGTTCGAGGCAGCCTGTGCGGCGCTCGAGGTCGAGTTCCCACGCACCGCCGAGGTGGGCCGGCTCTCGGCCCTCGACCAGACCCGGCTCGCCGTCGCGCTGGCCACCATGCGACCCGCCGAGATCGTCTTTCTGGACAGCGCTCACCGCGGGCTGGACGAGGAAGAGGGCAATGCGCTGATGTCCGGCCTGGAGGCGCTGGTCGCGGCCGGCACCTTGGTCGTGCTGACCGCGCTCGAATCGAGCAAGCTGCCGCCGGGAACCTCCATCCACCGGCTGCCGAGGACCGACCAGCCGGTCGCGGTCGGCTGAGGAGGAGACCGAGATGCCGCTACCCGTGCCCGCCTCCCGTCTGGCCCGATTCGAGCTGCGCCGCTTCCGCGGCGCATTGCCGCGAGCCGCGCTGATCTTCGTGATGCTCGTACCGGTGCTCTACGGCGCCATCTACTTGAGCGCCAACTGGGATCCGTACGGCCGGCTCTCGAACCTGCCGGTGGCGGTGGTGAACGCCGACGTACCGACCACCTTCCAGAAAGAGACGATCTCGGCGGGTGCCGACTTCGTCTCCGAGCTGAAGAAGGGCGCGGCGTTCCAGTATCACGACGTGGACGAGGCGACCGCACAGCACGGACTGCGCGAGGGCGACTACTACCTGGTGATCAGCGTGCCGGCGGACTTCTCGACCAGCCTGGTCAGCGGAGCCGGAGACGACCCGCAACGGGCCAAGGTGATGCTCTATCGCAACGACGCGAACGGTTTCGTGGTCGGCAGCATCACCGGCAGCGCTCAGAACTCGATCGCCCGAGCCATCAACGAGGCCGCCGAGGTCGCCTACTTCAACGCGGTCTTCGCCAACCTGAACAAGATCCGGGACGGCATGGTCGACGCGCAGCGAGGTGCGGCCGAGCTGGCCAAGGGTCTGACCAGCGCCCAGCAGGGCGCCACCGCGCTGCACGCCGGCACCACCAAGGCGGTCACCGGCGCCCGCCAGCTCGCCGCCGGTGCCTCCTCGTTGACCGACGGGTTGCAGACCGCCAAGACCGGTTCGTCCTCGCTGGCGACCGGGCTGAACGAGCTCAAGACCGGCACTTCGAAGCTGCGCTCCGGGGCCGATCAGGTCGCCGGTGGTACGCAGCAACTCAACGACCGGGTGGTGCCGGTCCTCGACGACGTCCTCGACGTGCTGCCGAAGGTCAAGAGCGACGCGGCCGAGCTGAACAAGAGTCTGAACTCGATCGGAGACGCCGTAGGCTCGGGCAGCCAGACCGTCGGCAGCGATCTGGGCAAGATCTCCGACGCGCTGGACGATGCGATCAAGGCGAATCCCGACCTGGCCGACGATCCGGCGATCAAACGGGCGAAGTCGGCCATCTCCGCCGCCGAGAAGCGGGCGGATTCGGTGGCGTCCCGGGTGGACACCGCGCTCGACCGGGCCAACACGATCAACGACCGACTGCAGGGCAATGCCTTGACCGACAAGGTGACGAGTGCCCGCGAGAACGTGGTCAAGCTCAACACGGGAGCCCACGAGGTCGCGAAGGGAGCGGCCGGCGTCCAGTCGGGGGTGTCCAAGGCGTCCGACGGAGCCGACTCGCTGGCGAAGGGGATCGCCTCGGCACAGGACGGAGCCACCAAGCTCAGCACCGGTGCGACCAGTCTGGCCAACGGGACGAAGGAGCTCGACAACGGAGCCGCGCAGCTCGACACCGGGCTGACCGAGCTGCAGGCCGGTGCCAGCAAGCTGGAGGCGGGCCTGGCGTCCGGGGTCAAGCGCCTTCCGGCGCTGAGCGGCGATCAGCAGGCCGACGCCGTCCAAGTGCTGGCTTCGCCGGCGGACGTCAGCATGCAGGTGCTGAACCCGGCCACCTACTACGGCCGCGGGCTGGCGCCGATGTTCTTCGCCATCGCCTTGTGGGTGTTCGGGATCTCGGTCTTCCTGGTGGTCCGCCCGATCACCGGCCGGGCGCTCGCCGGGCGGGCGTCGCCGGTCCGGCTCGCGCTGACCGGCTGGCTGCCGGTCGGGGGGATCGCCGTCGTCGGCGGCATGCTGATGGGCGGCATCGTGTGGGTGCTGCTCGGTCTGGACCCGGTCCATCCCTTCCTGTTCGTGGCACTGCTGGTGCTGGCGGCCTGCTGCTTCTCCGCCATCGCCCATCTGTTGCGCACTGCCCTCGGCGAGGCCGGCTCGTCGCTGCTGCTGGTGCTGCTGATCCTCCAGCTCGCTTCCACCGGCGGCACCTATCCGACACCGTTGCTGCCCGCATTCTTCGCGGCCTTGTCGCCGTTCATGCCGATGACCTATCTGATCGACGGATTCCGGGTGGTGATCTCCGGCGGCGAGCTGGCCCATCTGGCGCGCGATGCCGCCGTACTGCTGGCCGTCGTCCTGGTGGTCCACGGCTTGTCGGTGCTGGTGGTCCGCCGGCGGCAGGGATTCACGGTCAAGGATCTGCATCCGCCCCTGCAGGCCGGCCAATAGCCCTTGCGTGCGGACGATCCCGGCGCGACAGTGGTAGTAGCAGTGGGATTGGTTCCGGACGCACGAGGCGGTGAGACGGATGCAGGCGATCACGACGACGACCGTGTTCGGACTGGCGCTGACGCTTGCCCTCCTGCTCCGGTTCGCCCGCAGCCGGGCCTGGCTGTTCAGCCTGTGCCATGGCTTGGCGCTCCGGTTCAGCCGGCCCGAGCACACCGCCGAATGGGAGCGGGAACACGCCGAACTCTGGCTGATGGCCCGTCGCCGGCAGCTGACGGCGGATCTGCGCCGGATCGAGTCCTTGTTGCTGCACGACGACTGGATGTCGGCGACTCGGCAACTGGGGAACCGAATGGCACGCGCTCAGTTGATGGTGTTGTTGGCGCGGATCCCGGAGCTGCTGCCTGCTCGCGATCGCTACTTCTCCTATGACGCGGTGACTCTCTCGGACCGGAACGTCCCCGCCTCGGCGCCGCTGATCGCCGCACCGGTCGCGGCTCCTGCGGCCCTCACGACTCCGGCGCATCTGGCCGATCGCCGGCCCTCGGTCGAGCTGCTCGACGTGGTCGGCTGGTGAGGCGTGGTCTCCAGACTCAGGTACGAGATCACGACCACCTGGACCGGCAACCGTGGTGAGGGCACGTCCCACTACCGAGCGTTCCCGGTGCGGACCGAACCGATCACGCACGTACGGCGGTGAACCAGCGCTGTGGCCGGCTCAGCCTAAGAAGAGCCAGGGCTCAGCTAGCCAGGCCGTCGCGGCAGAACCCCTGGCATAGCTTCAGCGAGCCGCCCGATACTCGTTCATGATCGTTGGTATTTCACTCAATTCAAGCGGGCGCGCGGCATGGGGACCGGGCGCGATTTCGTACAGATCAAGCGATGGCTCAGCCACTGTTGCGAACACGTAGGTTCGACCCACTTCGAGCAGTGACTGACCCTCAATGATGTGCAGGGTTCCCTGCCTGTCGACATAGCCGCGCTGGCGGACCAGTGGTTGCGATGATGGCACGCCGTCGATGGTCTCCTTGAGTTCGACTCGGAAGGTCGTCGAAAAGTCATCCTCATCCCTGTCGGTGACTGCTAGCACCGTTGCTACGAACGCGGTGTCGGTGTTGTCCATCACGGCATGGAGGTTGCTGGCGTCGTATGCGAGGCCTTGCTCTATTGTCACGACCTGACCGTTGGTGGGGCGCGGCGCCGAAACTCCAGAACTCGGTAGTAGTCGGCTGATTGTGAGTACCGCTACCGCGATGAGCACAACCGCGGCGGCGCAGGCGACCAGCCAAGTCCTGTACTTCGATGGGCGCTCGCTCGCTCCTACTCTCATTACCCTCCTCCGGGTAGTCGATCCTGCTTCGGTGCTGATCAAGACGATGGCAGGCCAAGCCACGGTGCTAGTGTCCTGCGCCGTTAATTCGTTTTAGGTATCTGGCGATGGATTCGAGGATGTCTTCGGCGGTTTTGGTCCAGATGAAGGGCTTCGGGTTCTCGTTCCAGGCGGTGACCCAGTTGCGGAGGTCTTTCTCGAGGGCTTGGACGCTGCGGTGGTCTGATCGTTGGAGCAGGCCGCGGGTGACTTCGGCGAAGAGACGTTCGACCTGGTTGATCCACGACGAGTAGGTCGGGGTGAAGTGCATGTGGAACCGGGGATGCTTGGCCAGCCAGGTCTTCACGGTGGGGTGCTTGTGGGTGGAGTAGTTGTCGCAGACCACGTGGATGTCGAGGTGCTCGGGGACGGTCTTGTCGATCTTGGCCAGGAACTTCTTGAACTCCACCGAGCGGTGCCTGCGGTGGACTGAGGAGATCACTGTCCCGTCGGCCACGTTGAGCGCGGCGAACAGGCTGGTGGTGCCGTGCCGGACGTAGTCGTGGGTGCGCCGTTCTGGGACCCCGGGCGTCATCGGGAACGCCGGCTGCGACCGCGCGAGCGCCTGCACCTGGCTCTTCGCGTCGACCGATAGCACCACCGCTGACTCCGGTGGGTTCAGGTACAGCCCGACGATGTCGTAGACCTTCTCGGTGAACAACGGGTCGTTGGAGAGTTTGAACCCTTCCTCCAGATGAGGTTTCAGCCCGAACGCCTTCCAGATCCGTCCGATGCTCGATTTCGACAGTCCCGATTTCTGCGCCATCTTCGCCCGTGACCAGTGGGTGGCGTTCTTCGGTGTCGACTCCAGCGTGTCGACCACGACCTGCTCGACCTGCTCGACGCTGATCAGCGGTGGCCGGCCCGGCCGGGGCTCGTTGACCAGCCCGTCAAGCCGTTTCGCCAGGAACCGCGTACGCCACTTGCGTACCGTCGGCGCCGACACTCCCACCCGTTGGGCGACCTCGGTGTTCGAGGCGCCAGTGGCGCACTTCAACACGATCTGGGACCGCTGCCACAGGTCCTGCGCCGACTTTCGCCGGCGTACCCACCTTTCCAGCTGGTCACGTTCTGCCTCGGTGAGTGTCAGTTCGGCCAATGCCGGTCCGCGTCGCGCCATACAAGATTCTGCCAACAACCAGAAACGAATTACCGACGCAACACACCAGCCGGTGCTAGCCGAGGACCGTGAGGCCGCTCGATAGGGCAGTGATCAGCCCGAATGTCTCGCCAGGGCGACCGTGATGTTGTCGCGGCCACCCTGGTCGCAGGCCCAGCGGACCATGGCTTCGGCCAGTGGGAGCGGGTCGGAGCCGGCGGTGGCACTGAGCTGGGCGATCAGGGCTTGCAGTTCGGTGGCTTCGGAGGCGTAGTTCCACAGACCGTCGGAGCAGACCAGAAGCCAGCCGGGTCCGTTCAGCAGCATCGAACCAGTGGCCGGCCGGAAGTCCTCGGAGTCGCGGCCCAGCCATTTGAGAATGGCGTGTGCCTGCGGCCCGGCCTCGGCCTCCTCCTTCGGCACGCCGGCCGCGATCCGCACTTGGGCGACCGAGTCGTCCACGGTCAACTGGACCGGATCGCCGGCGCCGGGATCGGTGATCCAGTACGCCCGGCTGTCCCCGATGTTGCCGACCACGCACAGATCGCCCTCCAGCACCGCCGCCACATAGGTGCAGGACGCCGGATTCGGGGCATCGGCCGGGGTTGTCGCGATAACCGCTTCGTTGGCCTTCTCCGCCGCCTTGACCAGCGCGGCCTCGATGGCGGCCGCCCGGCTCTCGGGCACACCCAGTCCGACCGGACGAGAGCCGAGCAACACGTCCCGAGCCGCGCGGGCCGCCGCGAGACTCGCCAGATCCGAGTCGTCCGCGGTGGATACGCCGTCGCAGACCACCAGCACTGCGCGCTCGCCCGGCTCGGCCGTGGCGGCGACCGCGGTGGCGTCCTCGTTACGATGGTGCCGGACACCGCGGTCGCAGCAGGCCGCCACCCACGGGGCGGGCTGCTCCACGAAGTGGTCCCGCTCGCTGGGTGCTTTCGTGCCACAGGTCTCGCAGTAGCCGTCGGCGCCGATGGTTCCCCCGCAGCTCAGACACGGCCGGGGGAGCGAGACCGCAGGCTGCGGCGTACCGGTTGCCCCGGCAGACTGCTGAGCGGCGACCGAGACACTCAGCTCGATCGGCAGCTCGGCGACCGTCTCCTCGACGGTCTCTTCGGTCGGGGCCAACGGCGCCCCGCACGCCTCGCAGAAGCGGGCCGTCGGCGTGACCGGTGCCCCGCAACCGGGGCACCGCCCCAGCTCGATATTGGCTGTCGTGTCAGTCGTCACTCGCGCTCGCTCAGGTCAGGTCAGGTCAGGTCAGAGTCCACCGGCGGACCTCGTTGGCCCGGTCCACCAACGCATAGCGTTCCTGATCGTCGGTGGCCGCCGACGCGAGGGTCCGGTACGTGGCTTCCAGCCCGTCCCGCAACTCCGGCTCGTCGGCCGGGATGCCGCCGATCATCAGGCGTCGGTTCGCGCCCTGGGCCGTCACGGTCACCAGCGCCTGCTCCAAGATCTTGGCACCGAGTCCGGCCCGCTCGACCGGGTCCATCCGGACCTTCTCGATGCTGTCCATCGCCTGCGCCAGCATCGGCAGTCCGTCGGCGGCCTCGTACAGCAGCTCGGCCCGCTGCCGCCTCGACTCGGGGTAGTTCCGAGACGTCGACGGCACCAAGTCGAGCGCTTCCACCGCAGCCACGACATCCCCACGGGCCGAGCGCACCCGCGCCAGCCCGAAGGCCGCCGGGGCCACATAGTTGGCATCGGTCGAGGCACAGATCTTGTAGAGCCGTTCCGCCAGATCCGGCTCGCCGCCCCGCTCGCAGGACAACGCCAGCGCCAGCTTCGGCGCCAGCTCACCCGGTACCTGCCCGTAGACCGCATTGAACGCCGACTGGGCACCCTTGAAGTCCTGTTGCTGCAGCGCGAGCAGGCCGCTCATCCAGACCGCCCGCCACTCCCACGGGTCGAGGGTGAGCATCTGGTTGACGACCTCCTGCACGGATTTCGCCCAGCCCGCCTGCAGAGCAGCCCGGGCCCGGGCCAACTGCACCTCCGGGGTGACCACCGGAGGATGCTTGAGCTCGGTCAGTCGCTCCTTCGGGTCGTCCGCGCTGACATTGGACAACCAGGCGTACTGGCTGTCGGTGGTGTCGACTCGCAGTTTCGGCAGCTGATCCCAGGCCAGGGCATCGCTGACCACCGCCGGCGCCTCGAACAGCACCGAGGCGGCCGAGGTCAGTGCGGTGCCGCTCTGCTTCTCCGCGACCACTTCGCGCAGCACTCCCAGCAACTGCACTCGGAGCTCGTCGACCGAGGCGAACCGGTCGGCGGGGTCGGGGGCGCACATCTTCGCTACCAGCCGATACAGCGAGTCGTGGTCGGCGAAGGCCGGGATGTCCTCGGCCGGCGGGAGCTTGGCGACGTACGTGCTCTGGTAGCCGCGGAACTCCGCCATCAGCACCAACAGTGTCCGGCCGATGGTGTAGATGTCGGAGGCGACGCTGGTGCCGACCTGCGGCACCTCGGGCGCCTGATAGCCGACCGTGCCGTAGATCGCGGACTCGTCGTCGTCCAGCCGGCGGACGCCACCGAGGTCGATCAGCTTGACCGCGTCTCCGACCTGGATCAGGTTGTCGGGCTTGAAGTCGCAGTAGACCAGCCCGAGATCGTGCAGATACTGGAAGGCCGGCAGCACCTCGAGGATGTACGCCAGTGCCTGGTCCACCGGCAGCGGGTTGTACTTCCCGCCCGCGGCGCGCATCCGGTCCTTGAGGATGTCCTTCAGCGAGACACCACCGACGTACTCCATCACGATGTAGCCGGCGCCGTCGTGGCTGACGAAGTTGTAGATCTCCACGATCAGCGGATGCTCGACCTGGGCGAGGAACTGCTTCTCGATCAGCGCCACCGCCAGCGCGTCGGCGTCGCCGGTGTTCAGCAGGCCCTTGAGCACCACCCACCGGTCGGAGACGTTCTTGTCCTTGGCCAGATAGATCCAGCCCAGACCGCCGTGCGCCAGGCAGCCGGCGACCTCGTACTGGTTGGCGACCAGATCCCCGGCCTTGAGCTTCGGGGTGAAGGAGAACTGGGTGCCGCACTTCGGACAGAAGCCCTCGGTACGCCCGGGCTGGCCGTCCCGGCCGCGACCGACCGGCGAACCGCAGGACGGGCAGACCCGCTTGTTCTCCGGCACGACCGGGTTCGCCATGATCGCCTTGGCGGCGTCGATCTGCGGCGCGGGCGGCACCTGCGTCAGGCCCGCCCCGAGCCGGGCCGCTCGCATCCGCTTGGATGTTCCGCTGACCCGCTTGGTGATCGTCGACCCGCTGCCGGTGGCGCGTTGCGAGCCGATCGCGGCCGAGCCGAGCCGGCTGGATCCGCGAGTGATGGTGGAGACGGGGGAGTTGTGGTCGTCGCCGGGCAGTTCGCCGGGCGATGCGCCGCCCGTGGCCGGACCGGGGCTTCCGCACACATCGCAGTAGCCGTCCACGATCGAACCGGTGCAACCCGGCTGTGTGCACCTCATCGCTGTCTCCTCACGAGGCTGTCACGGTCTGCAGATAGGTCTGATAGAGGCTGACCAGCTGTGCGGCCAGCGCCATCTTGGTCGGTCGTTCGGCCAGTGCGGCCGTGGCGAGCCCGTAGGCATTCGCCACCGATGGCTGGTCGGCGACCCCGGTGGCGGTCGCCTTCAGGTGGTACGCCTCCAACCGGGCCAGCAGGTCGCGATGCTGCTCCAGCGCCGCCGAATATGCCTGGTCGGCCACACTGAGAGCCCGGTCGACCAGCTCGAGCCGGCGGCGGTAGTCGGCGAGCCGGTTCAAGGTGTTGGGCACCGGACCCAGCGCCTCGACATCGGGCACCGCATAGCGCGGGGCCGGATCGACGGTGGCGACAGCCTCAGCCGCCAGTGCCCGCAGCCGCTCCTCCCGAGCCTCCAGGCCCGCCCGCAGCCGACGGACCTGCTCGACCTCGGCGCGGGCCTCCCGCCGCTTGGCCGCGTCGACGATCAGGTCCCGCTCGAACCGGGCCGCGTCGATCTCCAGTGAGGGCAACAATCCGCCGACATCGCCACCGCGGCCTGCCTTCTCGGTGATTTCCTTCAGTCGGCGGGCCAGCTTCGACTGGGTGGTGGCGACCGCCTGCTGGTTGGCCCCTGCGGGCTCCAGCGCGACCTGGTCGCGGATCCGCTCCAGCTGGGCTCGCAACTCGGCGATCCGCTGGGTGGTCTCCAGCGCCGAGATGTCGAGTCCCAGCTTCACCCGCAGTTGACTGACCAGCGCGTCGGAGAGCCGGCAGGCCTCCGGCAACGAGACCGACAGACCGCTGTTGGCGTACGCCGCGTCCAGCCGGCCCCAGATCAACGCGGACAGCTTCTCCCGCTCGCTGACCCCGACCCGGCCTGAGTCCCAAACCGCGACGAGCTGCTCGTAGCGGTCGGCGACCGCCTTCCACAGTGCCATCGACAGCGTGATGTCGGCGGTCGCGCCGGCTCCGGAGGCCGACGAGAGAGCAGCCCGGTCCAGCTCGTCCAGCTCGGCGCGGCGTGCGGTGCGCCACTGGCCGAGCCGTTCGAGATAGCTCAGCAGCGCCGTCGGTTCCGCGGCGACACCCATCCGGCCTGGTGCATCGGGGGCCTGAGCCGACCCGACGGTCACGTCGACCTGCCGTAGACGGCCTTGGGCGGAGCGGGTGCCGGACCGAGCGGCTCGGCCAGCCACCGGTTGTAGATCGTGGTCCACTCGCCGTCGCTGCGGACGTCGGCGAGGATCTTGTTGACGAACCTGACCAGGTCGACGTCGGACTTGTTGAACCCCAACCCGTACGGCTCGGCGGTGAACGCCTTCTGATCGGGCACGACTGCGTACGGGTCCTGGGCCGCCAGGCCGGCGAGCACCGTGTCGTCGCCGGTGATGGCGTCGACCTGACCGTTCTGGAACAGCACCAGGCAGCCGGTGTGATTGTCGGAACCGACCGCCGACGCCTTGGGCTGCAGCTTGACCAGATTCGCCATGCTCGAGGTGCCGTTCGGCGCACAGACCCGCTGTCCGGCCAGATCGGCCAGCGTGGTGGCCTTCGAACCACGCCGCACCAGGATCTTCTGACCCGCCCGGTAGTACTCGGTGGAGAAGGCGATCTGGGTCCAGCGGTCACAGGTGATCGTCATGTTGCGGGCGACCATGTCCACGCTGCGGTCCTCCAGGGCCTGAATCCGCTGTGCGGCGGTGATCACCTTCAGCTCGTACGCGTTCTCGTTGCCCAGGATTCCCTTCGCCACAGCCTTGGCGATGTCGATGTCGAAGCCCTCGATCTTGCCGCTGAAGGGATTGCGTGAGCCGAGTAGATAGGTGTCGGCCGACACCCCGACGATGATCCGGCCACGCTTCTTGATCCGTTTCACCGCACTGCCGGCGGTGTCACTGGGTTCGTAGGAGGCGAGCGCGTCGTCGCACTGCGGCGCCGTGCTGCTCTGACCGGTCGGCGTCGGCGACGAACTGGAGGCGTCCGGCAACGGCGTCGGGTCGTACGTCAGACCACAGCCGGCAAGTAGCCCGAGTAGCCCGATCAGCGCCACGACCAGGGCGGGGACAAAGCGGCGTCTCATCGGTACTCCTTCAGCCGCAGCTCGACACCTCGGCGCCCCAGCACCGCCATCGCGATGCCCGCGGCCACCGCCAGGAGGCCGCCCACGATCATCCACGGTGCCAGCTTGTTGAGACCGGCGGTCGTAGCTGCACCGGACTGGGCGACCAGTTGAGCGATCGGCTGCTCGAACCCGTCGAAGGCGGTGTTGGACTTCGACGTCGCCATCGCCACGGCCTTGTCCCACTGCCCGTCGTCGTCGAGTGCCCGGATCTGGCCATGCACGTCGACGTAGGGCTGCCACATCGACTCCAGGTCCCGGAACCGGCTGATGCTGTCCGACACCGAGGCGGCCGAGGTCTTCCACGCTTCCTCGAAGGAACCGCCGCTGCCTCGGGCGATCAAGGTCAGGCTCTCGTTGGACTTCGCGTCGTTGGCCGCGACTCGGGCGTTCGAGGCAGCGCGGGCGTCGGCGAGATCACCGTCACGGATATCGGTCAGGTTGATCCCCGCCCACGACAGCAGCACGGTCGTGATGATCAGGCTCACCAGCCCGATACACGTGGCGAGCGCCAGTGGCACGTTGAAGCGGCGTTTGAACCGTCTGGCGAGCCAGACCTGCATCCAGACCAGCCCACCGAGCAGCAGCAACTCGGCAATCGCCAGTGGGATCGCGCCGGTCACCGACATCTGGCTGCTGGCCCGGACGGCGTTGGCGTCGACCAGGTTGTTCAAGATCGGCAGCGCCTCGGACCGCAGATCGCTGCTGGCGATCTGCAGGTATTGGGCGCCGATGGGGTAGCCCTGCCGATTGTTCGCCCGGGCGAGCTCGATGTTGTCGGTGTAGCTGACCAGCGCCACGTTCAGCCGAGCGAGGGCGGCCTGGTCCGCAGGCTCGGCTCGGGCCGACTGGGCGATCAGCTGGGAGGCGTCGTCGATGGCTGACTCGTACGCGTCACGTTGGTCGGCCGGTTCCAGCCCGCCGACCAGGAAGGCATTGGTCGCGTTGGCGTCGGCCCGCAGTAGGTCGGTCTGGATCTGCTGGATCCGGATCGTCTGAGCGGTGGCGGCCGACGAGCGCTGCATCGACCAGGTCAGCAGCGCGAACAGGATGAGACCCAGTAGACCGAAGACGAGACTGAACGCTGTCACTGCGGTGGTCAGCCGGCGGAGCTCGCGGGGTGTGTCCCGGCGCCTGGAACTCGACGCCGCTGCTGCCGTGGCAGGAGTCGGGGCCGGGACCGGTGCCGAGGCGCTGGCCGGTGGGGTGCCTGTCGCAGCGGCCGGGGCGGCCGTCGCTGCCGCTGACGAGGACTGACTCATTGGCTTGTCTCCTCGGTTTCGGGCTCAGTCGGGGACAGGTCACGTTGAGGCACGTCGAGCGGGTTCGGGGCATCGCCGAGGTCGTCCGGCAGCAACTCGCGGAGCTGCTCCACCGTCGGCTCGCCGACCTCCCGCAGCCGCCACGCATGCCGGCCGATCGCACCCTCCAGCAGGTTGCGGGCGAACCGGCCGTTGCCGAACGACGGTCCGCGAGGCGTCGTCGACAAGATTGCGAGGAACCGTTCCCGGGTCGCTTCCGGCACGTCGAAATCGGCGTTCGCCGCCGACAGCGTGAAGATCTCCAGCAGTTCGTCGTCGGAATAGTCGGCGAACTCGATCGTGGTACGGAACCGGCTGGCCAGGCCGGGATTCTGAGCGATGAAGACCACCATCGGGTCCGGGTAACCGGCCACGATCAGCACCAGATCGTCTCGCCGGTCCTCCATCTCCTTGACCAAGGTGTCCACCGCCTCGGTGCCGTACTGGTCGCCGGCGAGGGAATACGCCTCGTCGATGAACAGCACCCCGCCGGCGGCAGAGGCGACCACCTCGGCGGTCTTGATCGCCGTCTGCCCCAGATAGCCGGCCACCAGCTCGGAGCGGTCGACCTCGACCAGCTGGCCCTTGGTGAGCAGCCCTAGTGCCCGATAGATTCCGCCGACCAGTCGGGCCACGGTGGTCTTGCCGGTGCCCGGGTTGCCGACGAAGACCAGATGCCGGGTGATGGTGGCCGACTTGAGACCGGCTTTGGTCCGTAGCCCCTCGACCCGCAGCACCGCGACCTGGCGGTGGATCTCGGCCTTGACCTCCCCGAGCCCGATCAGTGCGTCGAGTTCCGCGAGCAGCTCAGCCAGGGTCTTCTCGGGTTCGGCGGACTTCTCCGACTCGGACCGAGCCGGTGCCTGATCCGACGCCGCGGTCCTCGCGCTCCCCTCGGAGTCGCTGGTCTTCGGCCGTAGGGTCGCCGTCTCGGGGTTGGCCGGCGCGGATGGGACCGGACCGATGCCCGGGAACCGGCCAGGGGTGTTCGGATCCAGATGCTCGAGATCGAGGTGGTTGCTTCTCATGGCAGGTCCAAGGTGCTTCGGGGCGAGTTGGTCGGTGGCGGCGACATCGGTGCGGTGGTGGGTGCATTGCTCGGATGGCCGAACTTCTCCTGCAGGAACCGTCCGTGCGCGACCAGCGCGGCGGCGTCCACCCGGACGACGGCATCGAAGATCTTGTCCATGGTGGCGCCGAGCAGGTCGAGCTGGTCGATCAGCACCATCAGCGAACTCTTGCCGTTCTCGACCGGCCGGGAGTCGGCCCACTCCCGCGGCAACCGCAGGTAGCCATTGATCGCCTCCGGCAGATAGTCGGTGGCCGTGGCCATCACCGAGTACGCCTCCGGGCTGCCCAAGCCGAGATTGCGCAGCCGCGGCATCGTCTGGCGTACGGTCGCGGTCACCCGCTTGACCCGGGACTGAACCGGAGCCGGCACCACGCCGCCGGAGACCATCGCGTCGGCGCGGTCCAGCGCGTTCATGATGTCGTTCTCGGTCGGCGCCGCCGGGGCAGCACTCATCGCTGCCACCGGCTCCGGGTCGAGCCTGTTGGTGACCTTGGCCACCCAGTCCTTGAATCCCATATCTGTCGCAGCCTAGGGGGTCGGTCGAAGCTCAGGAGTCGCTGTGCGGATCAGGTCAGCGCAGCCC
>JASGEZ010000125.1:0-16026 GCA_047605905.1 Microlunatus sp. | reverse complement strand
CGACGGTTGCCGTACTCGATGTCGGTAAAGGAGGGCTGCTCGCTGTCCACGACCCCCACGATTCCGCAGTCCGCCACGCCAAGCCAGACGCCGAGCCGATCGCCGAAAAGATCAGTGCTTCCCTAGGATGAGCCCAGCTGGGCGGGCGGTGGAAGAGTGCGGACGAGATCCACCGTGCACCACGGGACACCGAGTTCTGCAGAGCACGAGGAACAAGCATGCTGGCCAACTATCTGATCGGCCTACGCGAAGGGCTGGAAGCGGCCCTTGTCGTCAGCATCTTGATCGCCTACCTGGTCAAGACCGACCGCCGTCAGTTGCTGCCTCGCATCTGGACCGGCGTCGGTATCGCGGTCGTCATCTCATTGCTGTTCGGCGCGCTCCTCACCTTCGGCCCGAAAGGTTTGACCTTCGAGGCACAGGAGGCGATCGGCGGGATCCTCTCCATCATCGCTGTGGTGTTCGTCACCTGGATGATCTTCTGGATGGCGACTGCCGCCAAGAGCATCTCGGGTGAGTTGAAGGCCGCCATCGACAAGGCTGCCGAAGCCAAGCCGTGGTCGCTGATGGTGGTGGCGCTGCTCGCCGTGGGCCGGGAGGGCCTCGAAACCGCGATGTTCATCTGGGCGGCCACCCAGGCCAGCACTCGGGGCACAGGTGCCAGTTGGGTGCCGCTGCTCGGCGCCCTGCTCGGACTGCTCACCGCGGTCGTGCTGGGCTACCTCTTCTACAAGGGCAGCGTCCGGATCAACCTGACCAAGTTCTTCGCCTGGACCGGTGCCTTCTTGATCGTCGTCGCCGGCGGCGTGCTGGCGTACGGGATGCACGACCTGCAAGAAGCCGCCATCCTGCCCGGACTGCACAACCTGGCCTTCGACGTCAGCCACATCGTCCCGCCGACCAGCTGGCACGGCACCCTGCTCAAGGGAATCTTCAACTTCTCCCCGGCCACCACCTGGCTGGAAGCAACGGTCTGGGTCCTCTACGTCGTCCCGACCATGATCATCTTCCTGCGGCGCATCCGGCGCCGCAGCGCACCCGCCAAGACGACCAACACGGTCGTCCCCGCTCCAGAAAGCCGCTGATGAACCAGTCCTATCTCCGCCGCCCCGGCCGCCGTACACTCGCCGCCACGGCATCGCTGGCTCTTGCCCTGCCACTGCTGGCGGCGTGCACCGACAATGCCCCCGCCGGTGGCACCGACAATGCATCGGCCGATCCGCGGGCGTTGACCGTCACCGCGACCGACACCACCTGCGAGGTCTCGACGAACACCGCACCGTCGGGCAACCTGCGGTTCAGCGTGACCAACAACGGCACCAAGGTCAACGAGTTCTACCTGCTCGCCTCCGACGGTCTGCGGATCATCGGCGAGGTGGAGAACATCGGGCCCGGTCTGACTCGTGACCTGGTGCTGCAGGCACCGCCCGATTCCTACTTCACCGCCTGCAAGCCGGGCATGGTCGGCGACGGCATCCGCGCCGAGTTCACCGTCTCCGATTCGGGCGAGACGCTGGCGCCGAACGAGGACGAGAAGGAACTGGTCGCCCAGGCCAACACTCTCTACGCCGCTTACGTACGCGACCAGACCGAGCAACTGCTGGTCAAGACCGAGGAGTTCACCAAGGTCTTCATCGCCGGCGACGACGACGCGGCACGCGCTCAGTACGCACCGGCTCGGGTGCACTGGGAGCGAGTGGAGACGGTTGCCGAGTCGTTCGGTGACCTGGACCCGGAAATGGACGCACGCGAGGCCGACCTGGAGAAGGGCCAGAAGTGGACCGGCTGGCACCGGATCGAGAAGGAACTGTGGCCCGAACGCGCCAAGAACTACACCAAGATGACCTCGGCCGAGCGCAAGGAGTACGCCGACAACCTGCTCGCCAACACCAAGACCCTGTACGAGCGCACCCGGAAGATGACCTTCACCGCCGACCAGATCGCCAACGGCTCCAAGGGCCTGCTGGACGAGGTCGCGACCGGCAAGGTGACGGGCGAGGAGGAGTACTGGTCGCGGACCGATCTGTGGGACTTCCAGGCCAATGTCGACGGTGCCCGAGTCGCCTTCGACGGGCTGAAGCCGCTGCTGGAAGCGCGCGCCGAGACCGAACTGGAAAACCAGATCGAGGCCAAGTTCGTTGCCTTGCAGAAGCTGTTGGATCAGCATAAGAAGGGCGACGGGTTCGTCTACTACAACGAACTCTCACCGGAGCAGGTCAAGGAACTCTCCGACGCGGTCAATGCCTTGTCCGAGCCCTTGTCCAAGCTGACCGCGGCCGTGATCTGACAGCTTGGAGGGAGAGTCACCTCAAATGCCACCATCGGTTCCCGGTGACCCGGTAGCGGGACCGCCGGCACCGGGCACGTCGCCGAGCGACGACCTGCCCGGTGAGCCGATGGACGAGCCTGCCGGGGCGCCGGCCGAGGAAGCCGGTGCCACCCGGGAGCGTCCGCGCGGTGTCTCCCGGCGTGGCCTCCTCGGGGCAGCGAGTGTCGGCGTCGTCGGCGTCGGGCTCGGTGCCGCCGGGGCCATGCTGCTGGACCGGCCGTCATCGGGCAGTTCGGCACAGGCGATGTCCGTGATCGACCGGGCCTACCCGTTCTACGGCGATCATCAGGCCGGCATCGTCACCCCGGCCCAGGATCGGCTGCATTTCGCGGCGTTCGACGTCACCACATCCTCCCGCGAGGAGCTCATCGGTCTGCTGAAGGACTGGACGGCAGCCGCCGCCCGGTTGACCGCAGGCAAGGATGCGGGTGAGTTCGGGGCGACGTCCGGTGCCTACGACGCGCCGCCCGATGACACCGGTGAGGCCATCGGCCTGCCTGCGAGCGGGCTGACCATCACCTTCGGCTTCGGGCCGACGCTGTTCCGCGCGGGCGGAAAGGACCGGTTCGGGATCGCCGACCGGCAGCCGGCGGCGCTCCGCCAGCTGCCGCACTTCCCGGCCGACAACCTGGATCCGACCAGGTCTGATGGTGATCTGTGCGTCCAGGCATGTGCCGACGATCCGCAGGTCGCCGTGCATGCGGTCCGGAATCTGGCCCGGATCGCGTTCGGACGGGCCGCTGTACGGTGGTCGCAACTCGGCTTCGGTCGTACGTCGTCGACCTCGGTCTCGCAGACCACACCCCGGAACCTGTTCGGCTTCAAGGACGGCACAGCCAACCTGAAGGCCGAGGAACCGGCGCTGGTCGACAAGCATGTCTGGGTGTCCGCCGGAGCCGATCCGAAGGCGGCGTGGCTGGCCGGTGGCTCCTATCTGGTGGCCCGCCGGATCAACATGACCATCGAGACCTGGGACCGGCAGTCGCTGCGTGAGCAAGAGGCGGTGATCGGGCGGACCAAGGCCGAAGGTGCGCCTCTCTCCGGTGGAACCGAGTTCAGCGAGCCGGACTTCGCCCTGACGGGTCGCGGTAATCTACCGCTGATCCCCGCCGACTCGCACGTCGCACTGGTGCACCCCGACGCCAACGACGGGGCCCAGATGCTGCGCCGCGGCTACAACTTCGTCGACGGATCGAACGGTCTCGGCCGGCTCGATGCCGGACTGTTCTTCATCGCGTACGTGGTCGATCCACGCACCCACTTCATCCCGATCCAGACCAAGATCGGGATCGGCGATGCGATGAGTGAGTACCTCCAGCACACCGGCTCCGCGTTGTTCGCGGTGCCACCGGGGATCAAGTCCGGTGAGTACGTGGGCCAAGCCCTCTTCAGCTGAGTTGTCAGATTCTGTGGTTGCTCGGGCGACCACCGAGTCTGACAAGTCGGCGAGGGTCAGCGCCAGCCGAGTTCCGGAGCGATCAGGTTCACCACACTGTCCAGAACATGGGCGTTGTAGTCGACGCCGAGCTGGTTCGGAACGGTCAGCAGCAGGGTGTCGGCGGCGGCGATCGCCTCGTCGGAGGCCAGCTCCGCGATCAGCTTGTCCGGCTCACCGGCGTAGGTCTTGCCGAACCGCGCGTTGCCGCCGTCCAGTCGGCCGACCGTGTCGGTGGAGCGCTGCTCCCGCCAGAAGAGCTGGCGATCCAGGTCGGAGATGATCGGGAAGATGCTGCGGCTCACCGACACCCGCGGCTCCCGCTCGTGCCCGGCTTCCCGCCAGGCGTCCCGGAATCGCTGGATCTGTTCGGCCTGCAGCTGGTGGAACGGTACGCCGGTGTCCTCGGTGAGCAGGGTCGAACTCATCAGGTTCATCCCCTGCAGGGCGGTCCATTCGGCGGTCGCGCGAGTGCCCGCACCCCACCAGATCCGCTCGCGCAACCCCGGCGCGTACGGCTCGATCCGCAGCAAGCCCGGTGGGTTCGGGAACATCGGCCGCGGGTTGGGCTTGGCGAAGCCCGCTCCGCCCAAGACCTCGAGGAAGACCCGGGCATGCTCCCGCGCCATGTCGGCATCCGAGCTTCCCTCCGGCGGGATGTGCCCGAAGTAGCGGAAACCGTCGATCACCTGCTCGGGCGATCCCCGGCTGATGCCCAGCTGCAGCCGGCCGCCGGAGATCAGGTCGGCAGCCCCGGCGTCCTCGGCCATGTAGAGCGGGTTCTCGTACCGCATGTCGATGACGGCGGTGCCGAGCTCGATCCGGCTGGTCCGGGCTCCGGCGGCGGCCAGCAACGGGAAAGGCGAGCCGAGTTGCTGGGCGAAATGATGCACCCGGAAGTAGGCGCCGTCGGCGCCCACCTCCTCGGCCGCGACGGCCAGCTCGATCGACTGCAACAGCGCGTCGGAGGCGGAGCGGACCATCGAGTGCGGCGAATCCGTCCAGTGGCCGAACGACAGGAAGCCGATCTTCTTCATGGCTCGTCCAACGGCGGCTACCCCGAGCCCATTCCCGCCAGCCGGGGATGCCCGCGCCAGCAGTGCCCGGGCTTGATCGGCATGCCACCTCCTCCCCAGCGAAGTCGCTCGGGTTGGTGTGAGTCGCTCTGTCTGCAGATCGAGCGACTACGACGAACCCGAGCGACTTTGCGTTGTGGCAGCGGGGCGCGGAGCCACGGAGCGCGGAACCTCCGAGCGCGGAACCACCGTCGGCACGGGACGCTTGGGGTCGATCCCTTGGCCGTGCGGGACGCCGATGATGCCCTTGCCCAACCACGGCCCGAGATAGCGGCGGATCCAGTCCACGTCGGAGGCGAGCTGCTGTCGGAACTGTCGCCGGGTCGGCTCGTCGTCCAGCGGCTCCGCCCAGGACTGGTCGGCTCCGTCGATCCCGAGCCGCCAGGCCAGCGCGGCGGCCATCCGCTGGTGACCGAGTTCGTTCCCGTGCAAGCGGTCCTCGAACCACAGCCGGGGATCCTCGGTGATCGGATAGTTCTGGAAGTCCATCACCAGTACGCCGTAGCGCTCGGCCTCGGCCCGGACGATGTCGTTGAAGCGGAACATCCGATCCTTGAGGTGCTTGCCGAGCGGGTTGATCGAGGTCGGATCAGGCAGCGTGAAGGTCAGCACCGTGCAGTCGTGGGCGCGTGCCTCGCCGTACATGGCGGCCAGGTCGGCGCGCATCTCGTCGAAGTCCCAACCGATCGCAATCAGGTCGTTGCCGCCACCGAAGATCGTCATCAGGTCCGGCTGCAGAGCGATCGCGTCGTCGAACTGACGATTGCGGATCTCGTTGAGTCGCAGGCTGCGGACGGCCAGGTTGGCGTACTCCAGCGGTTCTTCCTGCGCATCGGCGATCAGTTGCGCCAGCCGGTCGGCCCAGCCCCGGTAGCCACCCTGCCCGTCAGGGTCGACCAGACCTTCGGTGCTGGAGTCTCCGATGGCGACATAGCGGTGGAAAGTTGGCACTACTCGATTGTTACTCGCCGCGAGACCATCTCGCGGCGTGGGTCCACCAACCCCGTGGATCTCAGGGATGACGGACCTTGACGGGCCGGATCGGGCCCCGGTCGGTGTGGTGGCGGTCGTAACGACGGCTGTCCAGAAGCTCGGTCAGCATCGGGACGATCGCCAGTAGTGCGACGACCAGCATGCCGACAGCGGCGATACAGGTGAAGAAGAACTGTGTGATGTCCATGCGTCAAGAGTGCGTCGCTCAACCGTGAAATAGATCACACTTTCCTTTGAATCTTCTGTGTTCTGGGATGCCGCCTACTGCCGGCTGGCCTCGCCGGTCCGACCGGCCGAAACTGGATCGTCGGCTTCGTAGCGTCCGAGTTCGGCGGCCAGCTTCGCGATCTCGGCCGGGCGGACCCGGCAGCAGCCGCCGACCAGCCGGGCACCGCTGTCGATCCAGCCCGCCACCTCGCCGGCCAGCACCGATCCGCTTCCGTGCCAGGACTTGTGGGTGGCGTCCCACTCCTCACCGCTGTTCGGATAGACCACCACCGGCTTCCCGGATGACCGGGCGGCGGTGGCCACCAGCTCCCGGGCGTCCGCAGGCGGCAGGCAGTTGATCCCGACCGCCAGCACCTCCGCGACATCGGCGGCCATTGCGAACGCTTCCACCACCGGCTCCCCGGCCCGCGTGGTCGTCGCGGACCCGCAGGTCAACGACAGCCAGCTCGGCACACCGCTGCCGTCGATCTCGCGCAGCAGCGCTTCCACCTCGGCCAGGCAGGGAATCGTCTCGATCGCCAGGACGTCGGCCCCGGCGTCGGCCAGCACCTCCAACCGTGGCCGGTGCCACTCCCGCAGTTCGGCGACGGTCTTGCCGTAGCGGCCGCGAAACTCGGAGCCGTCGGCCAGCGTCGCCCCGTAGGGTCCGAGGGAGGCCGCCACCCAGGTCCGGTCGGGATCGATGGCTGCCTCGCGAGCCGCGGAGGCGACGGCCACGCTCTGCCGGAGCATGGTTTCGGCGGCCGAACGGTCGTAGCCGACGGCAGCCAGCCCTTCGAAGGACAGCTGATAGGAGTTGCTGATCGCGACTTGCGCCCCGGCCGCGAAGAACCGCCGATGGGCTGCCTCGACGATCTCGGGGGCGTCCAGCAGCAATTGACCGGACCACAGGATGCCCGTCACGTCACAGCCACTGGACTCCAACTCGGTGCCGAGCCCACCGTCCATCAGCACCGGGCCCGCCGCGATCGCCGCGGCCAAGGTCGGCCTCCGGATCATTGGCTTCTCCCCTGTCGACGTGTCTTCTGGTGATCGGTCACGAGGCTACCGACGGTGCCTGTTCGCCGTCCGCGGGCGGCTCATGGGTCAACTCCCTCGCCGGCTTCTGCTTCTTCTTCGATCCGGTGCCGGGCGGTGGACCGGAGGCAAACAGCACACGTACCCAACGATGCTGCGGATAGGAGTCTACGAACAGTGCCCGGACGAGCAGCGTCATCGGGATGGCCAGGATGGCTCCCAGACCGCCCAGCAGGAAGGTCCACACGATCAAAGCCAGAAACGTCAGCGTGGTGTTGAGCTGGACGCGGTCGCCGACGACCTTCGGCTGGATCAGCGTCTGCACGACGACATTCAGCACCGAATAACCGACCACGATGATCAGCGCAGTCTTCCAGTCGATGAGCAGCCAGCCGATCAGGGCCGGTGGCAGCAGGCCCAGCACGAAGCCGATGTTGGGGATGAAGTTGGTGACGAAGGCCAGCAGCGCCCACAGCCAGGCGTACGGGATGTCGAGGACGACGAGCAGGATCCAATCGAGGACTGCCACGATGGCACCGAAGACGGCGGCGACCGCGAAGTAGCTGCGCGTAGAGATACCGAGATTCGCCAGTGCCCGGCTGGTGGCCGGCCGCATCCGCACGACCAACCGCAGCCGGGCCGAGAAGTCGGCCGCGTCCAGGGCCATGAAGAACACCAGCGCAGCCAGGAATGCCAGCATGGTCAGCACCGAGGCCGAGGCCGACAGCAGGGTGCTCGCCAGGTTCACCAGCCGGGCCGGGGAGATGATGGTGAGGATCTGTTGCACATTGGTCGCGTCCACCCCGAATTGGGTGGCGACCTGGGAGGCCCAGGTGATGACCTCGGTGAACTTGTCCCCGTTTTCGGCCACGATGGTCGCGAAGCGGGCCAGGGCCAGGTAGACGCAGGCCCCCAGGAAGATGATCACGCCGTAGACCAGCACCATGCCGAGCACGCTGGTGATCCCGCCCGGGGCCCCCTGACGTTCCAGTCCGGCCAGCAGCGGCCGGAAGATCATCATCAAGAAGAAGGCAAGGAGCACCGGCGCGATGATCGAGGCGGTCATCTTGATCGCGGCGCACACGATGACGATCCCTGCGAGGGTCAGCACCACCGTCGAGATCGAGGTACTGGAGCGCTGCTCGGCGGTATAGCGGGGGTTGTTCGAAGACGATGCCATCGAGCGACCTTTCCTGACGTCCGGGTGGCAGTGCGATGCAGCCCCAGTGTGGACTGCCCACCCTGGCCTGCATTGTGTCAGTCCGGGCGCCGAAAGGACGGAACTCGGGTACGGTCTCGGCTTGCGAAGCTCAGCGAATCACTCCGTCGGCGTGGTGGCGGGACCGGCTGCGGTGCGGGCCTGGACGAACGCGGTCACGCACCGGCGAATCTGTTCCTCGGTGTGCGCGGCCGACAGTTGCACCCGGATCCGGGCGGCGCCGCGCGGCACCACCGGGAAGCTGAAGGCCGTCACGTAGACGCCGTGGCGCTGCATCTCCTCGGCGATCCGGGCGGTGAGTGCCGCGTCGCCGAACATGACCGGGATGATCGGGTGCTCCCCGGGCAGCAGGTCGAAGCCTTCTGCCTCCATCAGTGACCGGAACAGTCTGGCGTTGGCCTGCAGCCGCTGACGCAACTCGCCGGAGCCCTCGATCAGGTCCAGTGCGGCCAGGGTGCCGGCGACGATGGCCGGCGCGAGGGTGTTGGAGAACAGGTACGGCCGGGACCGCTGCCGCAGCAGCTGCACGATCTCCCGGTGGGAGGAGACGTAGCCGCCGGAGGCACCGCCGAGCGCCTTGCCGAAGGTGCCGGTGTAGATGTCGACCCGATCGGAGACCCCGCACAGCTCCGGCGTACCGGCGCCGTGCTCGCCGATGAAGCCGACGGCATGGGAATCGTCGACCAGCACCAGAGCGTCGTAGCGGTCGGCCAGGTCGCAGATCTCGGCCAGCGGCGCGAGGTAGCCGTCCATCGAGAACACGCCGTCGGTGACGACGATCCGGAACCGGGCATCGGCGGCCGACTCGAGTTGCGCCTCGAGATCGTGGAGATCCCGGTTGCGATAGCGGAACCGGCGCGCCTTCGACAGCCGGATGCCGTCGATCAGCGAGGCATGGTTCAAGGCGTCGGAGATGATCGCGTCCTCGGGCCCGAACAACGTCTCGAAGACTCCGCCGTTGGCGTCGAAGCAGGAGGAGTACAAGATCGTGTCCTCGGTGCCGAGGAAGCGGGACACCCGTCGCTCCAGCTCCAGATGCTGGTCCTGGGTGCCGCAGATGAACCGTACGCTGGCGAGTCCGTAGCCCCATTCGTCGAGCGCCTGTTTCGCGGCGGCGACGAGCCGGCGATCGTCGGCCAGGCCCAGATAGTTGTTGGCGCAGAAGTTGAGCACCTGGTTGCCCGCAACCTCGACCTCGGTGCGCTGCGGACCCGCGATGCCGCGTTCCCGCTTCAGCAGCCCGGCGGCCTCGATTTCGCCCAGTTCGGCACTGAGGTGGTCCTTGAGCGCTCCGTACATCACAACTCCGTCCAGTCGAGAATGATCTTGCCCGTGCCTGCCGCGGCCGCCGCCGCGAAGCCGGATTCCCACTCCACAGCAGGGATCCGGCGGGTGATGATGGAACTGATGTCGTCGCGTAGCTTGGCGCTGCTCTGCAGCATCGCGCCCATCGCGTTCCAGGTCTCGAACATCTCGCGGCCGTAGATGCCGCGGATGGTGAGCATGTGGGTGACCACCTTGCCCCAGTCGATCGGGAACGGCTTGCTGGGCAGACCCAGCACGGCGATCCGGCCGCCGTGGTTCATGTTGTCGATCATGTCCGGCAACGCGCTCGCCGAGCCGCTCATCTCCAAGCCGATGTCGAAACCTTCGCGCATCCCCAGCTGGTGCTGCGCGTCGCGTACCCGGCTGGTGGCGACGTCGACGACCGCATCGGCGCCCAGGCTGCGCGCCATCTCCAGCCGCGGCCGACTCAGATCGGTGGCGACGACGAACCGGGCGCCGACGTGCCGGGCGATCGCGATCGCCATCAAGCCGATCGGACCGCAGCCGGTGATCAAGACGTCCTCGCCCGGCAATCGGTAGGCCAGGGTCGTGTGCACGGCGTTGCCGAGTGGGTCGAAGATCGCGCCCAAATCTGGGTCGATGTCCTCGTGATGCACCCAGACATTGCTGGCCGGCAGCGACAGATATTCGGCGAATGCGCCGTCTCGCTGAACACCCAGACCGACCGTACGGATGCACATCTGGCGCCGGCCGGCCCGGCAGTTGCGGCAGGTGCCGCAGACGATGTGGCCCTCGCCGGAGACTCGATCGCCGACGGCGACATCGTGCACCAGCGGTCCGACCTCGACCACCTCGCCGTAGAACTCATGGCCGGGGATCAGTGGAGCGGTCACCGCCGACGCGGCCCAGTCGTCCCAGCGCTGGATGTGCAGGTCGGTGCCGCAGATCCCCGTCCGATGCACCCGGATGCTCACCTCGTCCGGACCGGCCACAGGGTCCGGGCGATCGACCAACTCCAGCCCCGGAGCCGCCGCCGGCTTGTAGAGCGCCCTCACACTGACCAGTAGACGACCGGTTGTCAGTGAAGATCAAGCGCTTCTTTCTGTATCGTCACATAAGCAACTACTTCACGATTCGGGCGAGTGGGCGGGGCGAAGTGGAGATTCATCAGCTGCAGATCCTGCGCGAGTTGGGGGTGTTGGGGAGCGTTTCGGCTGTGGCGGAGGCGCTCGAGGTGAGTCCTTCGGCGGTATCCCAGCATCTTGCGTCGTTGCAGCGTGGGTTCCGGACCCCACTCACCCGTAAGCAGGGCCGAACCTTGGTTCTCACCGAGGCCGGTACGGTGCTCGCAGCGGCGGGGATGCGGGTCATCGATGCGATGGCCGAGGCTCGGACCGCCGTCGAGGAGTTCGAACTGACCACGGTCGGTCAGGTGACGGTGAGCGGGTTTCACAGCGCCGGGCAGGCGTTCTTCGGCGGTCTGATTCGCGACCTTGCGGCCCATCCACCGGGCCCGGAGGTGCATGTCAGCGACGAGGACGTGGCGCAGGAGGACTTCCCCGCTCTGACCTCCCGCTATGACCTGGTGCTGGCGCACCGGCTGGAACACAGTCCGCCCTGGCCGTCCGCAGGGTTGCAGGTGGTCCCGCTGCTCAGCGAGCCGCTGGATGTCGCGCTCGCGGTCTCCCATCCGTTGGCGGAGCGGACCAGCTTGACCTCGGCCGAGGTGGCCGGGGAGCGCTGGGTGACGAGCCGGCATGGCTACTCCCCCGACGATGTTCTCGGCGCGGTCGCCGCGGTCGCCAACCGCAGTCTCGAGGTCGTGCATCGGATCAACGACTACGGAGCCGCTTCGGCAGTGGTGGCCGCCGGTGGCGTCATCTGCCTGCTGCCGCGCTTCACCTCGCCCGCCGCTCGCGACGATCGGATCGTGCTCCGCCCGCTGACCGACGTCGCCGCCGTCCGCAACATCGATGTACTCGCTCGCCCGGAGACACTGCGGCGTCGCTCCGTCCGCCTGGTCGTCGCCGCATTGCGCAGAGTCGTACACGACCTCACCAAGGGCGCGTCGCCTAAGGAAGCACCTCTGGTGCCGTCGGCGACAGAGTCGAGGAAGGTCGCCTCGACCTCTGGACCGCCGTGTCGGTTGAGCCAATAGCAGACCTCTGCCAGCACCGTCGCTGGCAGGAGGATGTCCTCATTGGTCAGGTGAAAGTCGCGGAAGAGCTCGTTGGCAACGAAGTAGTACGGGTCATTCTCGTTGGAGAGCGCAGCAAACGGACCGGTGTCGCAAATGATCACTCGACGTCGCGACCGAAGCCGCTCACCATGACGGAGTCGATGTACTCCGGCGTTGAGCCATTGACCGGGCCGTCTTTGATCATGCCGACGAACCTCGGGGGCCAAGCACCCTTCGACTTCACCGAGCGGAGACGACGAGCGTCAGCAAGCAGCACATCAACCTGGTCGTCGGGAAGATCCTCGATCAGGTGAATCAACTCATCGCGATTCTCGGTCACGAGATCAACTGCAGGGGGATGGTCTCCCAACACCACGCCACTCGATCCATGAACTCAACTCGGTTCAGACGACCGAGACCAAGACGTCGAAGCCATCGACCAGGAGCTCCAAGTCGGACGGGTCAGCTGTGATCACCACCGAAGGTGCCAACTCGACCGCCGTCGCGGCGACGATTGCGTCGACTGTCAGATCGCGCCTCTTACGTCGCACTCGATCAGCGCGCGTGCGTAGCGCACCGGCCCGCATGGACACACCATCGGGCAGGTCCACCGTCGGGATCCGTCCGAGAAGGTGCCAGATCGCCGCATCGGTCGGCGCGCCAGTGGCAACCTCTGCGAGGACGACCGTGGGGATCACCACGCGGTGGTCGGCCTGCAAGGCGGCGGCCAATCGCTCGGCCATCCCCTTCCGCTTCTCGGCAAGGGCCGAGACGGCCTCTGAGTCGAGGATCAGAACCCGCGGCACCGTCTCAACGCCACTCGTCCACGTAGCCGGCCACAGCATCAGAGTCGAGCGGCCCGTTGACCTCGACCAGCTCCGCGATCAGATCCTGTAGGCCGTCCCTCTCCAACTGCCGCCGCAATGCCATCGTTGCGTACGCAGACACCTTGCCTGGCTCCACTCGTTCCCGGACCCGATGAAGGACATCGGCCTCGATGGTGAGACTGACCTTCTCGAATGTCGGCTGACTGGGCACGATTCAATCGTACCGACAAGGCGATCAGCCGCACACAGCTGGGACCTCTGGCGACCTCGAGAAGGGGCAGGTACAGCTCAGATCTGCGATTTCGCCTGGTCTACGCCTTCTCGGTGCGTGGGTTCGGAGGCCAGGTCAGAGCAGGACGGTGTCGGCGTAGACGAGGCGAGGCACTTGGGAGGGTCCGGCGCCGATGGCCACCGGGTCACCGTCCAGCAGTTCGTGCTCCTCGACCAGCACACGCCAGGCCGGCTTGGTCGGGTCGGCTTCCTCATCGGAGTCTGTCGCGCCTGGCCGGCGCAAGCTCGGTACGCCGTCGTCGTCCCCGGTCGGGGTGCCGGCGGTGGCGGGCAGTTGAACGGATCCGGTCCAGGTCGCCCGATAGCCACCGGACTCGCTGACGCTGACCGCAAGCAGGAGACTGGTCGTGGTCGTCTGCCAGTCCAGATCGCCACCACCAGCGGGCCGGGTCTGCACGCTGGCGCGTACGGTCCGGGTCTGCTGCAACCGCATGGCGCGTACGGCTGCGGCTCCGGTCGGGCTGTCGGCGCCGAGCTGGTCGCCCGGAATCTCCGGCGGCACCTCCGGGAAGCGCAGCCAGCTGACGATCCCGGTCAAGCTCACCTGGACCTGGTGCGCATCGGGCCGGCTCACCGTCAGGGTTCGGGTCGGCAGTGGCTGCACCCAGCTGGTCAGGGCGACCGGCGACAAGGAGCAGCCCTCGATCGAGTGCGGTTGATAGCGCGCGACCGCCAGCCGCAGGAACGGCCAGAGAGCCGGCGTCTCCTGGACGGCGATGTCGACGAACCACCGGCCGGAGTCGGCGTCGTACTCGGGTTGATAGCCGAGCACCCGCACCGCCGGCCGGCCCTGCACATCCCGCAACGGCACCGATTCCGCCACGGTGACCGGGCTGCCGGGCTTCGGCTGCCAACCGCTGTCGCGAGCACCGATCGGCCGACCGCCGAGCGGCGGCGTGATCCCGAGCAGACTGTCGCTGCTCAGATCGGCGGCGTCCTGCAGCAGCTGGTCGAGCCCGAGCAAGGGCGGCACGGTGGGATCGGATGTCGTGCCACCACGTCGCGTGATCGGGTCGGCGGCCCACAGACTGGTCGCTCCGTCGGGAGCCTGCCGGGCCTTCGGCCGTGACTCCAACTTCCCCGTGGTCGGATTGGGTACCCACTCGTTGGGATCGAAGACACACACGCCGAGCAACTCACCGTCGCCGGAGGAGAACCAGGGACGCGCCAGCCAGACCCGTACGCCGGAGCGCCGCACCTGACGCCAGGCGAACGGCTCCGAGGGTTCGGGACCGGCCTCCCACTGCAGCAGCGGCACCGCGTCGAGCACTTGCGGGGCGGCTGGGCGGGCCGAGGACAAGATGTCGAGCACGACCGGGTCTCCGGTGGGCGGATCGGTGGGTACCTGGTCGGGAGGGAAGAACTCCGCGTACCGCGTGGTCCCGGCGGGGACATAGGTGACCCGGCGGTAGTGGGTGTCGGCGAAGGTCTGCAGCGCCTTGTGGAAGCCGAGTCCACCGAGCTCACCGGCGAACGGACCGAACGGCTGGGCGTCGTAGAGGAAGAGGATGCCGGTGCGCTGGCGCTCGCCCACGGTCGAACGAACCAGGACATCCGAACGGCTGATCTCCTCCGGGCCGTCCGTGCTGGGGTCGTCGACCTGCTCGGTCCAGGACGCTGTGACGGTGAGCAGATCGGTGCTCGGTCCGTGCACGTCCACCAATCCGCTGAGCAGCACCACACCGCGACCGGGTGGTCGCTGGGCTACCGCGAGACCGCGCAATTGCGGCGGTGTGACCGGCACCGGCACCGCGTGGACCAGGCGCAGATCCGTGGCCGGGGTGAGCCACCAGCACCAGCCCGATGACGCAGCGCGGGTCAAGGCGACCATCGCCGACAACTCGTCCGGCGTGTAACCGTCGACCGGGTTGACCACGCTGGCCAGCTGCGAACGCCACAGCCCGAACCGCTCGAGATCCGCCGCGTCGACGGTGCTCGCCAGCGCCACGCGGACCTGCTCACCGGGTGGCATGGTGACGACTACCTCGTGTCCGCTGACCTGGGCGTCGAGTTCAGCGCCCGGCCGGACGACGAGACGGAGCGGTTGCCGGGCCGGCCAACCACCCGGGTACGGCACGCTGACCGCCTGCAGGGCTCGTGGCTCCGGCAGCTGGTGCGGGCTCCCGGCCTCGTAGAAGACGAGCGACACGCCCTGTGCATACGGGTCGGGCAGGTAGGGCAGCCGCAACGCGTCGGTGTCGTGGATGACGTACTGCCCCTCGCCGATCGGCCGTCCGCGGTCCGCTTCGATCTGGTCCAGCGTGGCCCGATCCGGTGAGCCGGTGTCCGCGCCCGGCCGGTCGACCAGGGCGATCCCGGGTTGTTCGACGGTCGCCCGCGCATCGGTCAGGCTGGGTGCGCGCTGGTCGAACAGCGTCCCCCGTTCGGCCAGCGCCACGGCGTAGAGACGGCTGATCTCGGCGGCGTCGCCGGTGCCGATGGCGGTGTCGAACCGACCGGCGGCCTCGGCCTCGAGCTGGGTCGCCTTCGGCGGTGTGAGATGACGCTCGGCACCCGCCCGGGTGTCGGTGTCCGGACCGCCGTCCAGACCGGTCCGCACCACCAGCACCGCCGGCTGCTCCCCGGTGCCGAGTTGCTGACGCGGCACCACGGCGGGCGGCGGCACCGGCTCCCAGCGCAGATAGGGGCGCGGCATCGTCACTGTCGGGCGTGCCGGAGCCCGTACCTCGTCGGGCAGTGCGAGATCGTCCTGCCGCGCCAGCTCGGCGAACCGGTCGGCATCGATCCGCAGCTGAGGACGTACGCGGGGCACGTCCCGCGCCGCCGCCAACACGTCGACAGCCTCGCTCAGCCGCTCGAACTGGCGTTGCGCGGCGGACCGGATGGGCCGGTCCAGTGCCGCCAGGTCGACCAGTGTGCGCAGTGTCTGGTCCAAGTCCTCCGAACCGGTCAGCAACTCGGCCGGCAGCCGTTGCCCCAGGCTCTCCTGCTCAGCGGGCGCATCCTCGGCGGGTCCGTCGATCTCGCCGGGCCGGCCGGCCTCCCGGAGCCGCTCGATCGCCAAGCTGCGCTGACGAGCGGCGACACCGGAACTGTCGCGCTGCCGGTATTGCTCCGCCAGCCGATCCAGATGCTGTTGCGCCCGGCGGCGGGCGTCGCGGGCCTCCCGCGGACCCAGCGGCGG
>JASGEZ010000124.1:0-5586 GCA_047605905.1 Microlunatus sp. | reverse complement strand
ATCCACGATCCCGACCACCGCGACCGACAGATGCGAAGACAGGTTCGCCACCAGCCTCGCCTGCCAGGCGTGGAACTCCCCGGCGACAACGCGTTCCCACAACCTGGGCAGCCGATGCCGCACCGTCAACGCGTCCCCGATCCAGGACCGGGCTGACCCGACCGTCGTGGCGAAGGGTCCGACCAGACCATGCGCCGCGAACTCCGCCACCAGTGGGGTTCCGACCGGACCGACCGAGACGAGCCGTTCGACCAACACACCGCCCTCAGGATGATCGACCTCGGAATGCGCATCCGCCCACGCGGCAGCCAACAGGAGTTTGCGGCAGCCCCACCGGCGGGCCTGGGTTTCACACCGACCGGCCAGATCAGCGAGCGCACCCGGATCCCCGAGCACCTCCTCCAACCGATCATCGAACATACACCTGATTCTACTCGAACACATACACGATATCCAGTACCTGAACCTGAGAATTCCCTACCCATGTTGGAAATCCGGTAAGTTCAAGCGTCACGACCGGTGATGATCCATCATCCCTGGAAGGCCCGAGGCGGCGCACAGGGACTGCTCCCAGCAAACGTGAAGCACCGATGAACGAGCACCTTGGAACTCGCTGGCTCCGACCGAATCTGGGCTAGATCAGGTCGGGTTGGCCATCGAGCCAGGCCTCGATCATCCGGGAGGCGATCGAGCTGGCGCCGGGCAGTGTGATTTCGCCGGCGGCCACGGCGTCGCGGACGTCGCCGCGGGACATCCAGGCAGCGTGCTCGAGCTCGTCGGCGTCGACACAGATCTCGGTCGAGACCGCCCGGGCGAAGTAGCCGAGCATCAGCGAGCGCGGGAACGGCCAGGGTTGGCTGCCGAAATAGCGGGTCTCCCCGACCTCGATGTCGGCCTCCTCGGCGATCTCGCGGTGGATGGTCTGCTCGGCGGACTCGCCGACCTCGACGAATCCGGCGAGCACGGAAACCCGGTTGCCCCAGGTGGGCTGGCCGCCCAGCAGCAGCCGGTCGTGATCATCGAGCACGCCGACGATGACGGCGGGATCGGTACGCGGGAAGTGATCGATGCCGCAGCTCGGACAATGCCGCGCGTAGCCTCCGTTGATCACCACCGTCTCGTTGCCGCAGCGTCCGCAGTAGCGCTCGGCCCGATGCCAGTTGCAGACCGCCGATGCGGTGGCGGCGACATCACGCTCGTTGTCGGTCAGCTGGAAAGCCACCTCGCGGAAGTCGTGCACCTCACCCTCGGTGAGAGCTTCGACGACGAAGATCGGAGATCCGTTGAGCAGGCCGAGCAGCCGGTGCCGCTGACTGTCGTACTCCACGAACGGCTTGGTCATCCGCAGCTTGCTGCCGCCCACATTGGTGGTGAAGCGAGACCGGTCGTCCAGCTTCAGCAGCCGGGCTTCGCTGTCTCGCCACAGGGACGCCACCCACTCCGCCGAGGTGCGGTGATGATCGACGCGATCGAGGTCGCTGGCCATGGCCCAGTTGAGCACCAGCACAGCCTACGACTCCGCGCCGCTGACCAGACGTTCGATCTCGGCCCGACCCGGCAGCTTCTCCGGCCGCACCACCGTGTCGGTCGCCACAAGGTAGAAGACGGCGTCCACCCGCTCCACCGGCAACCCCCAGACCTCGGCCCACGCCTGCCGATAGATCGCCAGCTGCAACGGGTCGGCCGCCTCGGCCTGCCCGGTCTTCCAGTCGACGACCTGGAAGTCGTACGGCCGGTCCGACTCCGGTCCCCGCAGGTCGTAGATGGCGTCGATACGGCCCCGGACCAGAGTCCCGCCGAGCATCAAGGTGACCGGCGCCTCCACTGCGTACGGGACCCGGCTGCCGTACACACCCGCGAGGAAGGTGTCGCACAACTCGCGCAGCCCGACCTCGTCGGGGGTCTCGGCGTCGGCGCGATCCATCAGGTCCGCCGGATCGAGCAAGGGCAGCTGACCGAGGTGACCGGTGCCGATCGCGGCATCGAAGTAGCGCTCGACCCACTGGTGGAATCGGGTGCCGGAACGCGCCGCTCGGGACGGCGGCCGGGGCATCGGCCGGGCCAGCTCGGCGGCCAGTCCCTGGGAGTCGTGTTCCAGCCGGAGCAGGGTCGTCGCCGCCAGGGTCTCGGGCAAGGCGACGACGGTGCTCTCGGCCCGGGCCGCGGCGACCTCGGCGAGCAGGCGCTCCAGGTCGTCGTCCCACCGCGCGGTGATCTCCAGGGCGTCCAGCAACAGCTCGGAGCCCAGTTCCGACGGGCGTTCGTAGCTGCCGGTCTCGGCTCGACGTCGCCGGGCGGCTTGGACCGCGGCGGCCGCGTCGGTGCGATGCCGCAGCGCCTCCGGATCGTACGGCGCCGGCCAGGCGACCGGCAGCGCGGAGGTGACCAGCGGGTTCTCCTCGGCAACCGGCGGCGCCTCGGTCAGCACCTGGCCCTGCCGCTCCGCCTCGGCCAAGATCGCGGTCAGATAGCTGGCGGCGGTCCGTGGCCTGACCCCGTCGACCCGCCAGGTGTGCCCGGTGCCGATCAGCAGCTGACGAGCGCGGGTGGCCGCCACGTACGCGAGTCGGTCCTCGGCCAGCAGCTGCTGGCGCTTGAGCGCCTCCCTGTAGGACTGGACGGCGGCATTGCTGCTCTCGGCCAGCTGCGGAATGGAGTCCGCGTCCCCGCGCAGATCGGCGGGCAGCACACCCGGGTTGCTCAGCCAGTTGTCGGTGACCCGGTCGCTGGGAAAGATGCCCTTCATCAGGGCGGGCAGGAAGACCACCTCCCATTCCAGGCCCTTCGCCTTGTGCACCGTCAGCAGCTTCACCGCCTCGCGGTCCGACGGCACGGCCTGCTCCAGCCCCGCGCCGCTGTCGATCTCGGCCTGCAGATAGGCCAGCAGCCCCGCCAACGACGCATCTCCGTCGACGTCGACATAGGCACCCACCGCGTCATAGAACGCACCGAGCTGATCGCGCCGATTGGTGCGGTCCAGCTCCGGGGTGGCCATCAACTCGACCTCGAGACCGAGCGTAGCCACCACCCGCCGGCACAGGTCCAGCACCGGCTCGCCGGTGTGCCGTCGCAACGCAGCCAGCTCGGCCGCGAACTGGGCACACCGCTCGAGCGCCGCAGGTGAGTACGGCAACTCCCCCGGGCTCTCCACCGCATCCAGCAGAGAGACGATCTCGGTCGGATCGACGTCGGCGACCGCACCCTCCAGATCCCGCAGCACGTCGTCGGATCCCGGCTCGTCCGGTCGATCCTGATCAGCCTGGGCCAACTCGCGTGCCCGGCGGCCGAGCAGCGCCAGGTCACGCGGCCCGATCCGCCACCGGGGCCCGGTGAGCAGCCGGACCAGATCGGGATTCGCGGTGACGTCGTTCAGCACCCGCAGCGTGGCGGTCACATCCATCACCTCGGGCAGCGACAGCAGCCCACCGAGTCCGACGATCTCGACCGGTACGTCCCGCGCTGTCAGCTCGGCATAGAACGGGGCGATGTCGGCGTTCCGCCGGGCGAGCACGGCGATGTCGGCCCAGTGTCTTGCGGTCCCGGCAGTCCGGGCGGCGATCACCTGGTCGGCGACCCAACGGACCTCCTCCGGCCAGGTCTCGAAGGTCGCCGCCCGGACCTGGCCGGGCGGCGTACCCTCCGGTGCCACCAGGAAGCCCATGCCGGCCGGCATCGCCGCCAACCCCGACCCCCCGTCCTCGCGCAGCGGACGGCTCAGAACATTCGCCACATCGAGGATCGTCTGACCGCTGCGGCGGTTGACCGTCAACGCGAACCGCGCCGCCGGCCGGCCGGACGCGGTCTTGAACTGGTCCGCGAACGAGGTGATGTTGCTGGCCGCCGCGCCGCGCCAGCCGTAGATCGCCTGGAACGGATCGCCGACCGCGGTCACGGGATGTCCCATGCCCTGATGCGGGGTGTGCCCGGAGAACAGTCCCCGCAGCATCCGCGCCTGGGCGGCCGAGGTGTCCTGGTATTCGTCCAGCAGCACGACCCGGTACGTCGAGCGCGCCAGCTCCGAGACCGCCGGCACCTCCTGGGCCAGCCGGGCGGCGATGGCCATCTGGTCGGCGAACTCGACCAGCCCGCGGCGCTGCTTGAGTGCCTGATACTGCTCCACAAGACTGGCCAGCTCCAGCCGTTCCTTGGCGGCGGCCGTCGCCTTCTTCAGGTCGGCATACACATTGCCGTTGCGGTTCAGCGGCGCCGTCGCCAGCTCCCGCAGATGCGCGTGCGCGTGCGGGTCGAGCTCGTCGGTCGACACCAGATGCTGTTGCAGATCCGCATCCAGCCGCAGCACCCGCTCGGTCACCGACGCAGGCCGCAACCGGGAGATGTGCTCGAACGGCCCGGCGGCTTCCCGCACCACCTGCGACGCCAGCCGGTAGCGGGTCGCCCCGGTGATCATGGTCGGTTCCGTCTCGTAGCCCAGCCGCAGACCATGCTCGGAGACCATCCTGGCCGCGAACGCGTCGTAGGTCATGATCACCTGCTCGCCGCCGGCGTCGACGCCCTCGGCCGGCACCACACCGGCCCGCTCCAAGGCGGTACGCACCCGCAGCGAGAGCTCGGCGGCCGCCTTGCGGGTGAAGGTGAGCCCGAGCACCTCCTCGGGCCGGACCTGGCCGGTGCCGACCAGCCAGACGACCCGGGCAGCCATCACGGTGGTCTTGCCCGAGCCTGCACCGGCGATGATCACCCCGGGTTCCAGCGGCGCGGTGATCGCCGCCAACTGCTGATCCGAGAAGGGGATCTGCAGGGCCTCGCACAGCTCGGCAGGCTCCCTGAAGACGGCCGCCGGGCGCTCCGGCAGCCGCAGCCGCACCACACTCACGAGACCACCTGCCGTCCCGCCGGCACCGCCGGGCAACTCGCCGCGAAGGAACACCAGCGACAACCCGGGCCGACGCGGGCGACGAACCGTTCCCGGCGCACCAGGTGCGCGGCGACCGCCAGCCGCCGGTGCACCCAGGTCGGCTGCTCGTCGATCCCGGCCGGCAGCTCACCAGGATCAGGTCCGTCGTCGGGCTCGGCGGTCGGCCAGGGCACGTCGTCCAGGGACGCCTGATAGAACGACCTCGGCAGACCGCCGGCATCGGGCAACCGGAGATAGACCAGCTCCGCACCTCCCGGACGGGCGCCGGGTCCGGCCAGTTCGTCGAACGCACCGGCCGCGACGGCGAGCTGATAGATCCCCATCTGGTCCTGCACCGCGACATCGGCGGACTGCGGCGCGGACCGGGAGGTCTTGAAGTCGACGATCCGGATCCGGCCGTCGGCGTCCCGCTCGACCCGGTCGGCGCTACCGGTCAACAGCACCTGATCCGAGCCCAGATCGATCAGCACTCGGAACCTGACCTCGGTGCCGAGCAGGGTCAGCTGCGGGCGGGCGGCCTGCCAGCTGACGAACCGGTCGAGCGCGGCCTCGGCCTCCGCCCGCTCCACCGTGGACAGCCAGTTCGCGTCGAAGCTCAGCTGATCCCACACCTGCTCCAGGTGTCCCGCGAGTTCGGCAGCCGGTACGTCGGCGCGAGCTCCGTGATCGGCCAGCACATGGATCACCGAGCCGAAGGTCGCCGCGGTGTT
>JASGEZ010000123.1:0-20037 GCA_047605905.1 Microlunatus sp. | reverse complement strand
CGTCCGAGTTGGGGCTGAACAGGGCCGGCTTCACACCATTGACCTTGGCGAACGCCTTGCGGATCGGCTCCAGCAGACCGGTATAGGTCGCGGGATTGCTGCGTCGCGATCCCTTGATACCGGTCTGGTCGATGGTCACCACTCCTTCGCGACCTGCCACCGAACCGTTGATCAGCGAGCTCTTGCCGGACCCCGCCACGCCGGTGAGCACTACCAGGACGCCGAGCGGGATGTCGACATCCACATTGCGCAGGTTGTGGGTGTCCGCGCCACGGACCTCCAGCGCACCCTTCCCCGCCCGCACCACCGGCTTCAGCCGCGCCCGATCATCGAGGTGTCGGCCGGTGAGGGTGCCGCTGTGTCGCAACTCCTCCACAGTGCCCTCGAACACCACCTCGCCACCCCCGGCCCCGGCGCCCGGACCCAGATCGACCACATGATCGGCGATGGCGATCGCCTCGGGCTTGTGTTCGACGACCAGCACGGTGTTGCCCTTGTCCCGCAACTGCAGCAGCAGCTCGTTCATCCGCTGGATGTCGTGCGGGTGCAGACCGATGGTCGGCTCGTCGAAGACGTACGTGACATCGGTCAGCGACGACCCGAGGTGCCGGATCATCTTGGTGCGCTGCGACTCCCCACCCGAGAGCGTCCCGGTCGGCCGCTCCAAACTCAGATAGCCCAGCCCGATCTCGACGAACGAGTCCAAGGTGCCACGCAGGTTGGCGAGCAGCGGCGCCACCGAGGGCTCATCCAGTTCGCGCACCCAAGCCGCCAGATCACTGATCTGCATCGCGCAGGCATCGGCGATGCTGATCCCAGAGATCTTCGACGACCGAGCACCCTCGTTCAGCCGGGTGCCGTCGCACTCCGGACAGGTGGCGAAAGTGACCGCTCGCTCGACGAACGCCCGGATGTGCGGCTGCATGGCGTCGACATCCTTCGACAGTAACGACTTCTGGATCCGAGGGATCAGGCCCTCGTAGTTGACGTTGATCCCCTCGACCTTGATCTTGGTCGGCTCCTTGTAGAGCAGCGCGGCCAACTCACGCTGGGTGAAGTTCTTGATCGGCTTGTCGGGATCGAAGAAGCCGCAGCCGCGGAAGATCCGGCCGTACCAACCGTCCATGCTGTAGCCGGGGATGGTCAGAGCGCCTTCGTTGATCGACTTCGTGTCGTCGTAGAGCGCGGCCAGGTTGAAGTCCGTCACCGCTCCGGTGCCTTCACACCGGGAGCACATGCCGCCGGTGATGCTGAAGCTCCGGCGCTCCTTGGTGGTCACGCCGCCCTTCTCGACAGTGACCGCCCCGGCCCCGCTGATCGAGGCGACATTGAAGGAAAATGCCTGTGACGAGCCGATATGTGGTTGACCGAGCCGGCTGAACAGGATCCGCAGCATGGCGTTCGCGTCGGTTGCGGTGCCGACCGTGGATCGAATGTTGGCGCCCATCCGCTCCTGGTCCACGATGATCGCGGTCGTCAGACCGTCGAGCACATCGACGTCGGGACGGCCGAGATTCGGCATGAAACCCTGAACGAAGGCGCTGTAGGTCTCGTTGATCAGCCGCTGGGATTCGGCGGCGATGGTCCCGAAGACCAACGAGCTCTTCCCCGATCCCGATACTCCGGTGAACACACTCAGTCGCCGCTTCGGCAGATCGACGCTGACGTCCTTGAGGTTGTTCACCCGCGCTCCGATCACACGGATCAGATCGTGGCGGTCGGCGGCGTGCGGGGCGGATGTCTGCGGGTGTGTCGCGGTCATTGTCATAGTCTGCCCATCAATTGCTCGTCCTGGGCGCGGCAGGCCGGGTGCTCCTCCTCGGTGATGCCGGGGTCGGCTCTGGGTGGATACAGCACGACGGACGTGTCGGGCTGACCGCTCGGACCAACGGTGATCCAGTGCATGCCGTCGTACTCGACATCGTTGCGGACCTCGAAGCCGAGAGCATCGCGATAGAAGGCCAAGGACGCCTGTGCGTCGTCGTGCGGAAGGAACGCCTGGTAGATGGTGATATCCATAGCTGTCACGCTAGGCGACGGTCCGGCGCGGGTGCTTCTCGATTCCTGATCGGTCTGGTCACCTTCTTGGCCACGCAGGGCGGCATTCCCTCCGTCGCACGCGACACCTGGCCGCGGTAGACACTGGGCGGCACCCGACCAGTTCGGTGAACCGGGTGCTGAAGGTGCCCAGCGACTGGCAACCGACCGCGAAGCAGACCTCGGTCACACTGAGGTCGCCACGGCGCAGCAGAGCCATCGCTCGCTCGATCCACCGCGTGATCAGATAGGAGTACGGCGACTCCCCGTACGCCGCCTTGAACTGCCGGCTCAGATGGCCCGAGGACATATGCACGCCCCGAGCAAGAGCCTCCAGGTCCAGCGGCTGGGCATAGTCGCGGTCGATCCGGTCACGGACCCGCCGCAACCGAACGAGGTCGCGCAGCCGCTGCTCCTCGGCCGGCGTCCTGCTCACCTTCGCGATGCTGCCACGTGCCACCGACACCGCCCAACCACATCCCGCCAAAGTCGCTACCGCAGACTGGACATCGAACGACACGGCTTGATCGCGACACGGAGGCTGCGATGACCGACCCGAACGAGTTCGATCTCTACACCCGTGGCATCCAGACGGCGATCGCCTGCTGGGAGGCGTACGCCCGCACGATCGCCGGCGGCGCGGTGCATCGGCTTCCCGGTGTCGACGTGGCGGTCTTCGTCGCAGGCCCGGAACGGGCCGTGTTCAACAACGCCGTGCTGGGCAACAGCCTGAGTCCCCAGCAACGGCGCGACAGCATCGAAACCATGACCGCGACCTATTCCGAGGCCGGGATCGAGGCGTACGCAGCCTGGGTGCCGTCGCGCGCGGCAGCAGCACGGCTACCCTGCAGTCGACGGCCATGGCGCGTGGCGTGTACGCCGGCCAGGGCTTTCGTCACGTGGGCAGGATCCTGGAGTTCGGCCCTCCGGTCAGGCGCTAGCGAGGGTCGCGGTGTCGATCACGAAGCGATAGCGCACGTCCGAGGCCAGTACGCGCTCGTAGGCCTCGTTGATCCGGTCGGCCGCGATCAGCTCGATATCCGAGGCGATGCCGTGCTCGGCACAGAAGTCGAGCATCTCCTGGGTCTCGGCGATCCCGCCGATGTTCGAGCCGGCCAGCGCGCGCCGGTTGCCGAACAAGCTGAAGACATGCAGCGGGAGTGCCTCCGGCGGCGCCCCGACGTTGACCATCGTCCCGTCCAGCCGCAGCAGCCTGAGGTACCCATCCAGGTCGACCGGCGCGCTGACGGTGTTGACGATCAGATCGAAGGTGTTGCGCAGCTGCCGGAAGGTGGCCGGGTCACTGGTCGCGAAGTAGTCACTCGCGCCGAGTCGCAGGCCGTCGTCCTTCTTGCGCAGCGACTGCGACAACACGGCGACCTCGGCACCCATGGCATGGGCGATCTTGACCGCCATATGACCGAGCCCGCCGAGTCCGACCACCGCGACCCGCTTGCCTGGGCCGGCGCCCCAATGAGCCAGCGGCGAATAGGTGGTAATGCCGGCACACAACAACGGAGCGGCAGCCTCGTAGGGAATGCTCTCCGGCACCCGCAAGACGAAATCGGCGTCCACCACAACATGGGTCGAGTAACCGCCCTGGGTGATCGTGCCGTCGCGATCCACCGAAGCATAGGTGCCGGTGTTGCCGGCCAGGCAGTACTGCTCCTGACCGGCCTGACAGTTCTCGCACTCCCGGCAGGAGTTCACCATGCAGCCGACGCCGACCCGGTCGCCGGGCCGGTAAGCCGTCACGGCCGGGCCGACCTCCACGACCTCACCCACGATCTCGTGTCCGACCACCTGTGGGTAGGTGATCCTGCCCCAGTCCCCGCGCACGGTGTGAATGTCGGAGTGGCAGATCCCGGCGTACCGGATCGCGATCAAGACGTCGTTCAACCCGGTGTCGCGACGAGTGATCGTGACCGGGACCAGCGGGTCGGTGGCGGACGGAGCCGCGTAGGCGTTGACAGTCAGCACGCCGTGCACCCTACCCGGACGAAACGACCAGGTACGGGTTCGTCGCCCGCTCGTGCGCCATCGTGGTCTGCGGGCCGTGACCGGGCAGGATCGCGGCGCTGTCCGGCAGCGGCAGCACCTTCTCCTTCAGTGACCGGAGCATCGCCTGGTGGTCACCCCCGGGCAGATCGGTCCGACCGACCGCTCCCGCGAACAGAACATCCCCTGAGAAGACCACCTGGTCGATCTCGGTGCCGGCTCCCAGCGCCGTTCGCGGATAGTCGGAGCGGTACATCACGGAGCCGGCGGTGTGACCGGGCGCATGGATGGCGTCGAGGGTCACACCGGCGATCTCCAGCACGGAGCCGTCGACCAACTCACGTACGTCGTCCGGCTCGGCGAAACTCGACGTCCCGCCGGTCAGCCGGGCCAGCAGCTGATGGGTCTCCGGACCCATCGCCCGCAACGGATCGGTCAGCAGCCCCCGGTCGTCCGGGTGGACCCAGCAGGTCGCGTCATAACTCCCGCACACCGGCGCGACGGCAAACATGTGGTCGAGATGGCCATGGGTCAGCACCACCGCCACCGGTTTGAGCCGATGCTCGGTGACCACGTCGCGGACGCCGTCCGCCGCGCCCACTCCCGGATCCAGGATCAGGCATTCGGCACCTGGTTGGGTCGCCACGACATAGCAGTTGGTCTGCCACGGACCGGCCGGGAAAGACGCGATGAACACACGGCTGAGACTATCCACCGCGATACGGATGTGACCGGGCTCATGTCTATCGGGCAGGATGGTCCCCATGAGTGACGAAGGCGCCCCCACCACTTCACAAGGGCCCGCCTCCTTCGGCCGGGTCGACCCGGACGGGACGGTGTACGTCCGCACCAAGGACGGCGAGCGCGCCGTCGGCCAGGTGCCAGATGTCCCTCCCGACGAAGCCCTGGCGTTCTTCACTCACCGCTACGAGGCACTGGACTTGGAGGTCTCGCTGCTGGAGACCCGGGTCGGCTCCGGAACACTGTCCCCCGACGACGCGATGTCGTCGATCAAGACCGTCCGCGGCAGCGTCGCGGATGCCCACGCCGTCGGTGATCTCGATGGCCTGTCCGCCCGCCTCGAGGCGCTCGTGCCGAAGGTCGCAGAGCAGCGCGCCGCACGCAAGGCCGAGCGTGCGAAGGCGACGGCCGAGGCCAAGGCAGCCAAGGAACGCTTCGTCGCCGAGGCGGAGAAGCTGGCGCTCAGCAACGACTGGCGCGGTGGCGTCAACCGGTTCCGGGATCTGCTGGAGGAGTGGAAGGCACTCCCCCGGCTCGACCGCGCAACCGACGACGAGCTGTGGCACCGGTTCTCCAGTGCCCGTACGACCTACACCCGCCGGCGGAAGGCGCAGTTCGCCCGCGAGGCCGAGCAGCGCGACGCGGCACGTCGGACCAAGGAGAAACTGGTCGCCGAGGCGGAGGCCCTGCAGAACTCGACTGATTGGGGCGAGACCACAGCTGCCTACCGGGATCTGATGACCCGCTGGAAGGCTGCCGGCTCCGCGCCCAAGGGTGTCGACGACGAGCTGTGGAAGCGCTTCCGGGGTGCTCAGGACATCTTCTTCGGGGCCAAGCAAGCCGCGCAATCGGAGCAGGACAGCGAGTTCCGTGCCAACGGAGCCGCCAAGCAGGAACTGCTCAGTGAAGCCGAAGCACTGGTGCCGGTTCGCGACCTGGCCGCTGCCAAGGCCGCCTACCGCGACATCCTCGACCGGTGGTCGGCCATCGGCAAGGTGCCCCGCGAGATGATCCGTACGCTGGACGGCCGGCTGCGCGCCGTCGAGTCCGCGATCCGACACGCCGAGGACGACCAGTGGCGGCGGACCAATCCGGAGGCTCGCGCCCGGGCCGAGGACACCGCCAACAAGCTCGAGGCACAGATCGCCCAGCTCGAGGAGAAGGCGGCCAAGGCCGAAGCCCGTGGCGACGCCAAGGCAGCCCGCGACGCGCGTTCCTCTGCCGACACCTATCGCCAATGGCTGGAGCAAGCCCGCAAGGCAGCCGACGACTTCAGCGGTTAAAGCCGCCCAGGAGAATTTCCGCGATCCGGAGGATCGCAATAGTTATTGCCGGATGCGGTAGACGTCGAAGACGGCGGGCACCTGGCGGACGGCACGGAGGACGTGGTCCAGGTGGGTGGGGTCGGCGGTCTCGAAGGTGAAGCGGGCCTTGCAGATCTTGTCCTTGGTGGTGTTCAGCGCCGCGGACAAGATGTTGACGTGCTGGTCGGACAGGGCGCGGGTGATGTCGGAGAGCAACCGGTTGCGGTCCAACGCCTCGACCTGGATCGCCACCAGATACGAGCTCTGCGCCGTCGGCGGTGCCCAGCCGACGCCGATCATCCGCTCGCCGTGCTCGGTCCGCAGATGATCGGCATTGACGCAGTCGCTGCGGTGCACCGACACCCCGGCGCCCCGGGTGATGAAGCCGATGATCTCGTCGCCGGGCACTGGCGTACAGCACTTGGCTAGCTTGACCAGCAGATCGGTGTCGCCGTCGATCTCGATCCCGGAGTCCGTGGCGGATCGCTTGCGGCGCCGCCGGCCGGTGACGACCTGGTCCTCGTTGATCTCGTCGGCGGTGGCGTCCTGACCGCCCTCGGCCTCGATCAGCCGGTTGATCACCGCTTGCGAGCCAACCGTTCCTTCGCCGACCGCCGCGTACAGCCCCGGGACGTCGCGCAGCTTGAAGTGATCGGCGACCGCCGTCAAATGCTCCACGGTGAGTAGCCGCTGCAGCGGCAGACCCGCCTTGCGGAGCTGATTGGCAATCGCCTCTCTGCCGTTCTCGATCGATTCCTCGCGACGCGTCCGGGTGAAGAAGTGCCGGATCTTGTTCCGAGCCCGCGGGCTCTTGGCGAACTCCAGCCAATCGCGATTCGGTCCGGCATCTGGGCTCTTCGTGGTGAGGATCTCGACCACATCGCCGTTCGACAGTTGCGACTCCAATGCCACCAGCCGCCCATTCACCCGGGCACCGATCGTGCGGTGCCCGACCTCGGTGTGGATCGCGTACGCGAAGTCGACCGGAGTCGCGCCCTGCGGGAGTGCGTGAATGTCGCCGTTGGGGGTGAAGGCGTAGACCTGGGAGGAGTTGATCTCGAACCGCAGCGAATCCAAGAACTCGCCGGGATCGGTGGTCTCCCGCTGCCAGTCGAGCAATAGCCGGACCCAGGTCAGATCGTCGCTGCTGCCGGTGGCGGTCTCGGACAGCGCCTTGCCGCCCTCCTTGTACTTCCAATGCGCCGCGACGCCGAATTCCGCCCGCTTGTGCATCTCCTCGGTACGGATCTGCAGTTCCACCGGCTTGCCCTGCGGACCCAGCACCGTGGTGTGCAGCGATTGGTACATGTTGAACTTGGGCATCGCGATGTAGTCCTTGAACCGGCCCGGCAGCGGGTTCCAGCGGACGTGCATCACCCCCAGCGCGGCATAGCAGTCTGGGGTGCTGTCGACCAAGATCCGCAAGCCCACCAGGTCGAAGATGTCGGAGAAGTCGCGTCGCCGGACCACCATCTTCTGGTAGATCGAGTAGTAGTGCTTCGGTCGTCCGGTCACGGTGGCACGGATCTTGGCGGCCCGCAGATCGGCGTTGACCTGCTCGATCACCTGGGAGAGGAACTCGTCCCGGCGGGGTGCGGCCTCGGCGACCATCCGAACGATCTCGTCGTACACCTTGGGCTGCATGGTCGCGAAGGACAGATCCTCCAGCTCCCACTTGATGGCGTTCATGCCCAGCCGGTGAGCCAGTGGGGCGAAGATCTCCAGCGTTTCCGAGGCGATCCGATATTGCTTGTCGGGCCGCAGATAGTGCAGAGTGCGCATGTTGTGCAGCCGGTCCGCGAGCTTGATCACCAGCACCCGGATGTCCCGGGACATCGCGATGATCATCTTGCGGATGGTCTCGGACTTGGCCGACTCGCCGTACTTGACCTTGTCCAGCTTCGTACAGCCGTCGACCAGCAGGGCGACCTTGTCGCCGAAGTCGCGGGTGAGCTCCTCCAACGTGTACGCGGTGTCCTCGACGGTGTCGTGCAGCAAGGCGGCGCACAGCGTCGTCTCGGTCATTCCGAGCTCGGCCAGAATTGTGGTCACGGCCAGCGGGTGGGTGATGTAGGCGTCACCGCTCTTGCGGGTCTGGCCCCGGTGATAGCGCTCGGCCGTCCGGTACGCCCGCTCGATCACCGCCAGATCCGCCTTGGGGTGGTTGGCCCGGACCACTTTGAACAGCGGATCGAGCACCGGAGCTTGCGCCTTGCCTGCTCCGAACCGGGCGATCCGCTGGCGCATCCGCACCCGGGTCTGTTCGGCTTCCGGGACGACACGGACCATCGGTGTGGGCGGTGGCGCGGCACTCGCCGGCGACCCTGGCGAGAGGGTTTCGACCGATTCGGGGCGCGTCCCAGCGCGCCCCGTCGTCCCGCTCGACGGTCGCGTCACGGTCCCAGGATCAGTCGTCACCCCGCGCACCCTTCAGCCGAAGTGCAGCAAGTCTAGGACAGGGCCTCCGATACCGACGACCAGTCGGCCCTTGATCACCAGTTGCTGCGACTCGAACGGCGTCTGCTCGGCGGCTGTTGCTCGGAACTCGCGACCTCGGCGACCGCGTGCCGGACCACGACGACCTGGTCGCCGGTCTCCAGCTTGGCCACGGTCGGGTCGTAGAACCGGCGCAGGGTCTTGTTGCGGATGACGGCGATGACCGCCTCGCCCTTGATGTCGTCCGGCGCCCGGCCGACCTCGTCGGCCCGCACCTGGCGCTCCCCGACCTCCAGGCCCTCCTTGCTCGAGAGCAGGTCCTCGATCACCGTCCCCAGGTTCGGGCTGACCGCCGAGAGACCGAGCAGACGGCCCACCGCCTCGGACGAGGTGACCACGGCATTGGCACCGGACTGGCGGACCAGGGAGGCGTTGTCGTCCTCGCGGACCGCAACCACGACGTGTGCGCTCGGGTTGAGCTGGCGTACGGTCAGCGTCACCAAGATCGCGGAGTCGTCGCGGTCCAAGGTGATGATCACCTCGCGCGCCTTGATGATCTCGGCGCGACGGAGCACGTCACGACGCGTGGCGTCGCCCTCGATGGCAGCGAAGCCGCGCAGGTTGGCGTCGACGACGGCGCTCGGCTTCGGATCGATGACCACGATCTGCGCCGGATTTGCACCGTTGCTCTCCAACGTGTCGACCGCGCTGCGGCCCTTGGTGCCGTAGCCCACGACGACCACGTGATTGCGCATGTGCTTCCTCCAGTAGTTGTCACGCAGGATCCGGCGCCCCTCGTTCGCCAGCACCTCCAAGGTGGTGCCGACCAACAGGACCAGGAACAGGATCCGCATCGGGGTGACCAGCACCGCGTTCAGGATCCGGGACTGCGGCGTGACGGGGGTGATATCGCCGTACCCAGTGGTCGTGATCGTGACCGTCGCGTAGTAGATCGCGTCGATGAACGACACCGTCCCGTCGTAAGTGTCGGTGTAGGCCCCGCGATCGAAATAGACCAGCGCGACGATGAAGACCAACAGACTCAGCGCCAACACGCCGCGGCGAGCCAGCTCACGGGCAGGCGTCGAGGAGCGCGACGGCAGGCTCACCAGAGTCTGATGAGTCCACGACTGGTGGGTCCGGCTTCGGGACCGTCCGAAGCCACGCACCATGCTCATGACCCGCCGATCATGAGGCGCCAAAGGTCAGAACTGACGCCACCGGACCGAAGCCCAGCCGGGTCAGCCGCTCACGGCCACCCAGTTCGCTCAATTCGAGCAGCAGGGTGATGCCGACCAGTTCCCCACCGAGCCGGCGTACGAGTTCGGCCGCGGCAGCGGCAGTGCCGCCGGTCGCCAGGACATCATCGGCGATCAACACCCGAGTACCGGGGCCGAAAGCGTCGGCGTGCACAGCCAGGCTGGTGCGGCCGTACTCCAGGTCGTAGGTGACCGACTCCACCGCGCGCGGCAGCTTGTCCGGCTTGCGTGCGGGCACGAAGCCGGCCCCCAGTGCCAAGGCCATCGCCGGGCCGAAGATGAAACCACGCGCCTCCAATCCGACCACGATGTCGACCTCGCGTGGGCCGGCGGCCACCATCTGCTCGATGGCCGCGGCCAGGCCACCAGGGTGCGCGATCAGCGGCGTGATGTCGCGGAACAGCACTCCGGGACTCGGATAGTCCGGGATGGCGGCGATCAGCTCCGCCAGATCCGAACCCGGCAATGGGTCGCTCATCGGTAGGCCCTCTCGGCTACTTCTTCCGTTGGCTACGGGGCTTGTGTTGCGGCTGCGGTCGTCCGGACGCCCCCTCGCTGGTCGGCCGCGGAGGCCGGCTGACCGTGGGCGGCGGAGTGGTCGAGATCGTGATCCTGGGCCGTTGCGGGCTCGGTTCCACGGATTCGCCCTCAGCTGCGCCGTCCTCGGCCGACACGACCGGCGGTTCGTACGCAGGCACGTCCCCGGCAGCTGCAGCTGGTGCGGCCACCGCCGCGCCGACCTTGGCCTCGGTCTTCGCCCGCCGGGCCAGCACCCTCTTGGCCAGCTTCTGCATGTCCGGTTCGCGTTCCTTGAACTGCGCGAGCAGCGGCGTCGCGATGAAGATCGAGGAGTAGGCGCCCGAGATCATCCCGACGAACAGCGCCAGGGCCAGGTCCTTCAGCGGACCTTCACCCAGGATGAACGCCCCGGCGAACAGCAGCGCCGCGACCGGGAGCACGCCGATGATGGTGGTGTTGATCGAGCGGACCAGCACCTGGTTGACCGCCAGGTTGGCTGCCTCGGAATAGGTCTGGCGCGCCGACGACGTGAGGTCACGAACGTTTTCCCGCACCTTGTCGAACACCACCACGGTGTCGTACAGCGAGTAGCCGAGAATGGTCAGCACGCCGATCACGGTGGCCGGCGTGACCGTGAAGCCCACCAGCGCATAGACGCCGATGGTCAGCACCAGGTCGTGCAGCAGCGCCACCAGGGCCGCCACCGACATCTTCCAGTTCCGGAAGTACGCCCAGATCACCAGGGTGACCAGCAGCAGGAAGACGCCGAGCGCGATCAAGGCACGGTCGGTGATCTGCCCGCCCCACGAAGCCCCGATCAGGCTGTAGGCAACCTCGTCGCTCGACACGCCGGCCTGATCGGCGATCGCGGAACGGACTTTCGGCACCTCGCTGACCGGATCGAGGGTACGGGTCTGGACGCGCACCTGGTTGTCGCCGATGGTGGTGATCGAGGCCTCGGTCAGATCCGGTACGCCGGAGTTGGTCACCGCGTCCTGGAACCTGGTCACCGTGTCCACGGAGACAGCGGCTTGCACCTGGAAGTCTGCGCCGCCCTCGAACTCGATGCCCCACTGCATGCCGCGGATACCGATGGAGGCGATCGAGACGATCATCAGAATCGCCGAGATCACATACCACCGACGCCGCTTGGCGACGAAGTTGTAGGAGACCTCACCGGTGTAGAGCTTGTGGCCGAATTGGCTGAGCTTCGACATCTAGGCCTCCTTCCCCGCGGTCGCCGCTACCCCGGACCTGGCCGCCGCCCGCCGGCTACGCACACCAGGGAGTGCCGCGACACCCAAGTGGTCGGGCGACAGCCCGGACAGCCGGTGGCCCTGACCAAAGAACTCGGTCCGACCCAGCAACGACATCAAGGGCTTGGTGAAGAAGAACACCACCGCCACGTCGATGATCGTGGTGAGCCCCAGGGTGAAGGCGAAGCCCTTGATCGATCCGATCGCCAGGATGAACAAGATGACGGCCGAGAGCATCGAGACCGCGTCGGCGATCAAGATGGTCTGCCGGGCTCGCGCCCAGCCCGTCTCGATAGCGGTCCGCAGACTTCGGCCGTCGCGGACCTCGTCTCGGATCCGTTCGAAGTAGATGACGAACGAGTCGGCAGTGACTCCGATCGCCACGATGGCGCCCGCGATGCCGGGGAGGTTCAGCGCAAACCCGACCGAACCGCCGAGGAGCACCACGCAGGCGTACGTGATGCCCGCCGCCACCACCAGCGAGGACACCACGACGATGCCCAGACCGCGGTAGTAGAGGAAACAGAACCCGACCACGAGCGCCAGACCGATTATGCCGGCGATGATGCCGGCGTGCAGTTGCTCACCGCCGAGGGTCGCCGAGACATTGGAGACCTCAGACACCTCGAAGGCCAGCGGAAGGGCGCCGTACTTCAAGATGTTGGCCAGCTCGGTTGCCGACTGCTGGTTGAAGCTGCCGGAGATCTCGGCCCGGCCGCCGGTGATCGACGTGCTCACCGAGGGTGCGGAGATCACCTCCGAATCCAGCACGATGGCGAACTGGTTCTCCGGCGCCTGCCGGGTCGCCAAGGTGCCGGTCGCGTTTGCGAAGGCGGTGGCGCCCTCGTTGTTGAACTCGAGGTTGACCACCCACTGCACCTGGTTCTGCGGAACGCCGGCCGAGGCGGTGGTGAGCTTGGTGCCCTCGATCAGGGTTGGCCCGAGCAGGTACTTCTCGGTCTTGTCCCGGTTGCAGGCGATCAGCGGCTGGTCGGAGACGTCCGGGAAGGCAGCGGCCTGGTCGCAGGTGAATGCCGCGAAGTCGGTCTGGTCAGCCTCAGATGGCTGCCACTCGATCGCCTTGTCGGGCGCAGTGCCCTTGCCTGGTGCGGTCGGCCGGGGTGTGCTCGGTGCCGGTGGCGCGGTCGGCAGCTGCGGTGCCGGGCGTCGGTCACCGGACGGGCTGGCACTGGGAGTTTCGCTCGGCTCGGCTCCCGCACTCCCTGACTCCGAGGGCTCCGGCGACGCCGGCGGGGCGATGGCTTCCGCGCCGTACACCGCGCGAAAGCGGAGTACGGCGGTCTGGCCGACCAGCCGGACCAGCTCGTCCTGCTGCACGTTCGGCACCGAGACCACGATCTGCCGATCGCCCGAGGTGGTCACCTCGGTCTCGCCGACGCCGAGGCTGTCGACCCGCGACTGGATGATGGTGCGGGCCAACTGCAGGCTGTTGGGGTCGATCTGGCCGGTGCCGTCGGTGTTCTGGGCGGTCAACGTAATCGTGGTCCCGCCTTGGAGGTCCAGACCGAGCTTCGGCGACCAGTTGTGCGAGATCGCCATCAGCCCGTAGAGGGCAGCGACGATGACGCCGAAAATGATGAGAGTGCGACCGGGGTGGCCGCCGCGGTTCGCCACCAGGCGTCAGTCCTTCTTAGGTTCAGTCCCGAACGGATCGGTCGGCTCGACAGGATCCGAGGGCTCGGTATACGGGTCTTCCGGCGACTCGTCGGCAGACTCGATCGGCTCGCTGAACTCGTCACCCGGCTGGATGATGCGGGCGATCGCCTGCTTGAGCACCGTGAGCTCCACGCCGGGAGCGGTCGAGATGACCGCCTGCTTCTCGGCGACCGAGACGACTGTGCCGAAGATGCCACTGCCGAGCAGCACCCGAGTGCCCGGCTCGATCTCGTTCATCGTCTTCTGCTGCGCCTGCTGGCGCTTCTTCTGCGGTCGGATCAGCAAGAAGTAGAAGGCGACGATCATCAAGGCGATCATCAAGAACGTGCTCAGGGGTGAATTTCCCATGACTCCAACAATCGGGTTCTCGGCACCGGCGGCGCGGCGCACTGACAGGTCGACACATCCGCCGACCGCCGTACTCTACCTAATCGCGCAGCAGATGTTGGTCTGCCGCGACGCGGATGGCCGAGGCAACTCGATCCAGGCTCGGTGTCCGAATCGACCACTGCTGCCAGAACAGTTCGACATCCTCGGCATCGGCGGCGAGACTCTCCTGGGTGAAGCCGTCGCCCCCAGACTCTGTTCGCTGTCGCGCGTGATGGCGTCCAGTTGGCGCGCCAGCCGCAGCACCTCCCCGCCGGCTTCGGTCGGCCGGACCGGCCGGCTGCGCTGCAGCAGCACCAGACCTACCGCGCGCTCCAGCGCCTTCAACCGCTGACTCACCGCCGACGGCGTCACATGTTGACGGTGAGCCAAGCCACCCCGGCGGAGAGCCAACTGGGCTCGGTCGCCCTCACCGCACTCGCCAGCATCACCTGGTTCACCGGTCTGGGCTTCGGCGCCCGCCTACTTGCCCCGGTCTTCGCCAACCCGACCGCCTGGCGGATCTTCGACATCATCGTGGCTCTGGTGATGACCGCGATCGCCGTCAAGCTGGTGGTGGGTCTGTTTCAGGCGTGATGAGGCGCAGACGAGGGAAGTAGGTCCGATAACGCCGTGCGTCGCGGGTCAGCAGCCGATACCCGGCAACTGCGGCATGCGCTCCGATGTAGAAGTCCGGCAGCGGCGTGAGACGAGTGCCGCCGGCCCTCCGATATGCCACGAATGCCTTGCCCGCCAGGAATCCTGCGGAGTAGGGCAGCGACTCCCGGCCGATCTGTGTCGCGGGCATCGCCTCGTCCAATGCCTCGATGCTGCCGAACCCAACCGATACGTCGGCGTAGACGATCGGGTTGATGACCGCACCGCCCGAATCCACGGCCTTGGCCACGGATTCGCTGGACCAATCTGCCCATGTCGGGTCCTCGGTGAAGATGTCCAGAAGGACGTTCGAATCGACGAGTGTCGGCCCGGTGTAGTTCGTGTCACTCACCCCGAAGCAGCTCCATCAGCTCGTCGGTGGTCAGTTCGGTAGTCGCCCGTCCACGCATGTGCTTGACGAGTCGATCCCCGCGGGACTCGCCGCCGGCCCGACGTACGACGGTCAGCCTGCCCCCGTCGTCGATGACATCGACCTCATCGCCCTCGTGCAGGCCGTGCTTGTGCCGAAGTTCCGCCGGGATGGTCACCTGACCCTTGCTGTTCAGCTTCATCGCGACCTCCGTATTACGTATCAGACGTAGTACAGGATAGTTGGATCTCAGAACAGGCTGGGGCCGTCGACGGCGGTGCCGGCGTCGGGTGGGCGTAGACCCAGGTGCTCCCAGGCGGCGCGGGTGGCGACCCGACCGCGTGGGGTACGCATCATGAAGCCCTCCCGGACCAGGAACGGCTCGGCAACTTCCTCGACGGTCTCAGTCTCCTCGCCCACCGAGATCGCCAGCGTCGACAAGCCGACCGGTCCACCGCCGAACCGACGGCACAATGCCTCCAGCACGCCCCGGTCGAGCCGATCCAGACCGATGGCATCGACCTCGAAGAGTTCCAGTGCCTGCCGGGCCAGCTCCTGGGTGATCCGGCCGTCGGAGCGGACCTGGGCGAAGTCGCGGACCCGTCGCAGCAGCCGGTTCGCGATGCGTGGTGTGCCCCGCGAACGTCGGGCGATCTCGGCGGCGCCATCATCGGACAGATCCGCCCCGAGTACGCCGGCCGACCGGCGCACGATGTGCTCGAGCGCACCTGCGTCGTAGAACTCAAGCTGTGCGGTGAAGCCGAACCGGTCGCGGAGCGGACCGGGCAGCAGCCCGGCCCTGGTGGTCGCGCCGACCAGGGTGAACCGCGGGATCTCGATCGGGATCGCCGTCGCACCCGGTCCCTTGCCGACCACGACATCGACCCGGAAGTCCTCCATCGCGAGATAGAGCATCTCCTCGGCCGGCCTGGACATCCGGTGGATCTCGTCGAGGAAGAACACCTCCCCCTCGCTCAGCCCGGACAGGATCGCGGCGAGATCACCGGCGTGCTGGATCGCCGGGCCACTGGAGATCCGGATCGGAGCCGACATCTCGGTGGCGATGATCATCGCCAGGGTGGTCTTGCCCAGCCCTGGTGGTCCGGACAGCAGCACATGGTCGGGCACGGTGCCGCGTTGCCGGGCGGCGGTCAGCAACAGGCCGAGCTGCTCGCTGACCCTCGGCTGACCGCGGAACGCGGCCAGCTCGTGGGGTCGTAGTGCACCTTCGGCCGCCCGTTCGTCCGCCGACGCGTCGGGTCGGACCAGCGCTTCGAGTTCCTCGGTGCTGAGTCGTCCGGCGTCGCTCACCGGCGCGCCAGCCTCTGCAGAGCGGCGCGCATCAACTGCGGCACGCCGGTCCCGGGCTCAGCGGCCAGCGGTTCGACCTCGTCACAGGCTGCCTCCGCGTCGCGAACCGACCAGCCGAGTCCCTGCAGTCCTTGACTGACCTGCTCCCGCCAACCGGTCGTGGCCCCGGTCTCAGCTGCGGCGTCCGAGGCAGCGGCCGGCTCACTCACCAGTCCGAGGGCGTTGATCTTGTCCTTCAGCTCGATCACCAGTCGCTGCGCCCCCTTGCGGCCGATGCCGGGAACCTTGCACAGCTGCACCAGATTCTCGGTTGCAATCGCCGAGCGCAGATCGTCGGGGCTCAGCACGGACAGTGCCGCCTGCGCCAGCTTCGGTCCGACACCGGTCGCGGTCTGCAACAGCTCGAACAGCTCGCGCTCGTCGACGGTGGCAAACCCGTACAGCGTCAGCGAGTCCTCGCGGACCACCAAGGACGTCGCGATCGTGGCGGTCTCCCCCAGGCGCAGACCGGCGGTGGTGTTCGGGCTGCATAGCGTCAGCACGCCAAGACCACCCACCTCGATCACCACCGACGTGGCCCCGAGCTGGATCACGGTGCCTCTCAGCTGGGCGATCATCGGCTGCGCACCTCCTGACGCTCGCCGCGGCGGGCCCGCTCGACAGCCTCCTGCAGCCGGTTCTGGGCGGCACCCCGCCAGACGTGACAGATCGCCAAGGCCAGTGCGTCGGCGGCATCGGCGGGCTTGGGGGTGCTGTCCAGGCGCAGGATCCGGGTCACCATGCTCCCCACCTGGTCCTTGCCGGCCCGGCCGGAGCCGGTGATCGCGGCCTTCACCTCACTGGGAGTGTGCAGCGCGACCGGGCAGCCTCGCCGTGCGGCGGCGAGCATCGCCACCCCCGATGCCTGGGCGGTCCCCATCACCGTCTGCACGTTGTGCTGGGCGAAGACCCGCTCCACCGCGACCGCATCGGGGCGATGCTCGGCTATCCAGGCGTCGATCTCGGTCTCGATCCGCAGCAGCCGGCGTGACAGGTCCAGATCGGCCGGCGTACGCACCACGCCGACGGCGACCAAGGTGGGAGGACGCCCCGGCTGCCCGTCGACCACCCCGAGACCACAGCGGGTCAGACCCGGGTCGATGCCGAGCACCCGCATGGCAGACCTCTCGAACGAAGCGAACAGATGTTCGTACGCTATCAGCCGATGGCCGCCATGACCTCGTCCGACGCGTCGAAGTTGCTGTAGACGTTCTGCACGTCGTCAGAATCCTCGAGCGCCTCGATGATCTTGAACAGCTTCTCCACGGTCGGGGCGTCGGCCTCCTGGGTGTAGTCCGGGACGAACGACACCTCGGCGGACTCGTAGTCCAGACCGGCAGCCTGCACCGCCTCGCGGACCCGGACCGTGTCTGCCGGGTCGGAGATGATCTCGAAGTTGTCCCCGAGATCGTTGACCTCCTCCGGGTCGGCGTCCAGGGTCGCCTCCAGCAGGTCGTCCTCGGTTAGCGTCTTGTTGCCCTCCTGCGCCTTCGGCACCACGACCACGCCCTTGCGGCTGAACATCCGCTGGGTGGAGCCGACATCGGCCATGGTGCCGCCGTTGCGCGTCACAGCCACCCGGACATCGGAGGCGGATCGGTTCCGGTTATCGGTCAGGCACTCGATCAGCAAAGCGATGCCGGCCGGGCCGTACGCCTCGTAGAACAGCGTCTCGTAGTCGGCGCCGCCGCCTTCGGCCCCGGAACCGCGCTTGACCGCGCGGTCGATGTTGTCGTTGGGGACCGAACTCTTCTTGGCCTTCTGGATGGCGTCGTAGAGGGTGGGGTTACCGGCGGGGTCTCCGCCGCCCAGGCGTGCCGCCACCTCGACGTTCTTGATCAGTTTGGCGAAGAGCTTGCCGCGGCGGGCGTCGATCACCGCCTTCTTGTGCTTGGTGGTCGCCCACTTGGAATGTCCCGACATGGTGAATAACCCTAGCTCTACCTACTGCGCTGCTCGCCGGCGTTCCAGGACCGCTCGTTCGTCGCTAGCTCTACCTACTGCGCTGCTCGCCGGCGTTCCAGGACCGCTCGTTCGTCGCGGCCGCGCCGGCTGCGCTGCGCTGGTCCTTCTCTTACGTACGCCAGATCCTGCGCCGCCGGGGGCGACCACCCACCGTCGGCTCCTCGCTCTGCTGCCAGATCCGCCGCCAGCGAGCACTCGGCAGCTCACCGGTCCGCTGACCGGCGTCACGCCTGACCTGCCACCACGTCGTCGCGTCCTCGTCGATCAAATCCGAGACTGCCCGGTGCAAGCGGGCGGTGAAGACCTCGGCGGATTCAGCCGGCTGCGCGACGACCGGGGCTCCATATCTGACCGCCACCCGGGGCCGCCCCTTGCGTGGCCAGCCCGCGCCCTGTGGCATCGCGGTGAAGGCACCCCGGATGCCGATCGGCACCACCGGCACCGACAGCTTGGCGGCCACCCCGGCGACATCGGCGTTGAACGACTGCAGCACGCCATCGCGGGTGCGGCTGCCTTCGGGGAAGACCAGCACGTTCCATCCCGAGGAGAGCACCTCTGCCAACGGGCTGACGTCGAAACGAACCTCACCGTCCCGGCTCGGCTCGGCCTCCGGCAGCTGAAAGGTGTTGAAGCCCAGTGCGGCGGCACCGGCCTTCCACCAGGTCCCGAAGAAGGCGTCCGAGGTCAAGGCGACAGCCGTCCGGGCCCGCCACGCCGGTGGCAACGTCGCCAGCACCGAACCGACGTCGAGATGCGAGGAGTGGTTCGCGACCAGCAGCGTCGGCCCGCCCAGCCCGGCCAAATTGTCGGTGCCGTAGCTCTCCAGCCCGACCTCGGCCTTGATCAAAGGCCGCAGCACACCTGCCTGGGCTGTTTCGCGGACCGCGACCACGAACGGCGTACGCGCCCAGCCGGTCGGGAGCGGTGGCGCATCCTCGTCACCTTTGAGGGTGCCGGCGGCAGTCCCGACCGCGGACTTGGCCACCTCCACCGTCAGCTGCCAGTGCCAGCCCCGGGCCAGGATCTGCAGGTCGTTGGCCGCCTCGGCCAGCCGTCCGGCCGAGCGTCGGCGTGGATCGGCACCCGCCCAAGGAGCCAGCTCCCGACTCACTGGACGTCCACCACCAACCGCGGCGGCGTGTGCAGATAGCTGATCTGCGGCGTCCGGCCGACGGTCGAGGAGACGATCTCCAGCGCATCGGCGAGCGTGGATGCCGCCCGGAAACCGAGCCGTTCGGCATTGGCCCGATCGGCGCCGACCCAGACCACGTCGGAGATGCCCTGCGTCGCCCGGGCGATCTCGTACCAGCGGTGCACCGGATGCAGACCGTGGAAGGCGTGACTGGTCCGGTAGAGGTGGGCGTACCAGGGATCGGTGGCAAACTTCTTCTCGAAGTCGGCGCTGATCTGGGCCGGGTCGGTGGTCGTGCTCAGCACCTCGGCGAAGAAGTCGACGTACGACGGATGGTAGAGCGGGGAGAAGTCGCTGCCGAGCGGGTGGAACAAGATCACCGCGCCGCCCTCGCGGACCACCGGCGTACCGGTGTGCGAGCCGAGGATGCCGGCCAGACCGGACCAGGCAGCGACCACCGGGTTGGTCGGGGAATCCACGCTGTACGGGCCGAGGCTCGGCACCCCGATCACGGCGACATCGGCCTGACCGGAAACCGTGAGCTGCTGCTGCGCCAGCGCGAGCTGACTGCTGGCAGCGCCGACAGCCGAAGGGTCGCCACCCTGGATCCCGATCGGGTGCCAGGGGGCGGCCAGTCGACCGAGGATCCGGCGGCGCAGTTTGGCGGAGGTGACCGCAGCGGTGCCACGCCGGAGCCCGAACCAGCGGGCCTGGTCCTTGACGCTCCACTCCCACTCCCGCTTGGCGAGGAAGCTGAGCGGCTCGGGGAAGACCTCGGCATCGAGCACCGCCTCGACACTGAACACGGGGATCTTGGCGGCCACCAGTTCGGCGGCCTGAACAGCCAACGCGGGATCGGCGTCGGCGGCCCCCAGAGCGGCCAAGGTGCTCGCTGCGCCGAGCCCACTCAACACACTTGAGGCACCATTGCCCGCCGGTGAGTTGACCAGCCGGACGTGCACCACGAGAT
>JASGEZ010000122.1:0-13244 GCA_047605905.1 Microlunatus sp. | reverse complement strand
GAGCAGAGAGGATCACCATCATGGTCGACAAGACCACCATCGGCGGCAACGGGACCGACGGCGAGTTGCGCGTCAACGACGCAGCCAACCAGCCCATGACGCCGCGGAGATGTTCGACGTCGAGGGGGAGTGTGCGCCCGGCACCGTGATGGTCATCTCGGCCGCCGGCACGCTACGGCTGGCCGCGGACACCGCGGAGCTGGAAGGCCAGCTCGCCTATCGGGCACACGTGTTCGTCGCCGGTGTCTTCTGCATCGCCCGGGCGAAGACGGACCAGTTCGGCGGTCCGTCGAGCGAGCCCTATCTGATCGCCAGCGTGATCGACCAGGGCATGGTCAAGGGCGAGGCCAAGGCCAAGGCCATCCTGGTCGGCGGCAAGGCGGCTTCCGACATCGATGGCGGCGACTGGATCGGCTACGGCGAGGAGATCTGGGCCGGCGCCAACCCGGGCGAACTGCAGGTGCAGCTCGCCATGTGGGAGGAGGACGGCGGACAGAGCGGGGAAGCGCGGCGGAAGGTGGAGACGACCCTCAACGACGCGATCCAGGTCGCTTCGATCTTCTTCCGGGCGGTCGGCATCGTCCGCAGTGCGCTGGGGAAGATCGGCGACCGGTTCGTCTCGTCGCTGGCGGGCCTGGTCCAAGAACTGTTCAAGGACGACTACGTCGGCCAGAACGCGGTCACGCTCGGCTATCAGGAGTTCTTCGTCAACCCGCCGGCGGTGCAGACGTTCCAGGGCGCGAAGTATCGGGTCAAGGTGCCGGTCGACGGAGGCGACGCGGGCAAGTACGAGGTCTATCTGCACTGGACGGTGGAGCAGATCCCGATACCCCGCCCGTGACCGATCAGCGACCGACAGGACCGGGCAGCAAGGGCTCGAGATCGGCGCGAGAGCTGACCCCGAGCTTGCGGTAGGAGGCAGCGAGATGGCTCTGCACGGTCCGGATCGAGACCGTCAGCAGCGCGGCGATCTCCTTGTCCGACCTGCCGTCCGCGGCCAGGTGAGCCACCTCGGACTCCCGGTCGGTCAACTGAACGTGCCGGACGGGACGACCCCCGCCCGTTCCCGGTACGGTGGCCCGCTCGAGGCCGGCCTCCACGGCGGCGACCGTTCGAATGACATCGCGGTTGCCGCCGCCGGCCCGAGCGAGCGCCGCCAACTCAGCGGCGTGCCGCAGATAGCCGACACCGACCTGCTGTTTCGCGGCGGCCGCGAGGGCAGCCGGATCACCGCTCGCCCGGGCCCGGACATCCGCCGCGCGAGCCTCGGCTGCGGGCGAACCGGGCGTCAGCCCGAGATCGTCGAGTGCCTGGGCGGCTCGTTTGGAATCGCCCCAACGCCCGGCGTCGGTCACGAACGACCACGCCATCAAGACCGCTCCGTGGCGGGCTGCGGCGCCGGCTGCCTCGATCGCGAGGCTCGTTGCCTCCGCGCGCAACCAGTTCGCGCCGGCCACTGCCGCTCGCGCCCATTCCGCCAGGCCGGGCACGATCGCGACGCCGTCGGGTGGCGTACGGTCCAGCACCGCCTGGGCCTCGTCCCGACGCCCGAGTTCGCTCAACACCACGATCAGTTCCGCGATCGCCTCGGAACGGAAGACCCCTTCGCCGGCGAGCTGCTGGACGACGGCCTCCTGCAGCGGAGCAACCGCTCCTTCCAGGTCACCGGCGAAATGACGGCCGATCCCCACCAGCAGCGGCCACCCGGAGCCGTCGTCTCCGGCGGTCGAATCCGTCGAATGGTCTGCACTCAGCTCGATGGTGGCAGCCACCGGCCACCGACCGAAGGCTCCGGTGGGACGCGGCGGCGCCGGACGGTGCTGGCCGTGCAGCAACCGAGTGATGGCGAGCAGCGCCTGGATATGACCCCGCCGGGTGGAATTGAGCACCGCCCGGGCGGTTGCGCGGTCGAGCCGGTCGGCGATCGCGAGAGCCGCCGGGCCACGATCGGCGAAACACAGTCCGCCGACCAGGGCGCTGAGTGCACGGATCTCGACGCTGCCGCCAGGCTCGTCATCGACGACCCGCTGAGCGAATTCGATGGCCTCGTTGGTCCGACCGGAATACAGCAGTGCGAGTGCTTCGAGAGCATCGATCTGCGGCGCGTAGCCGGGCGGCAGCCCGGTTCGCATCCGCTCGATCACCTCTGCGGCACCGCCGACATCACGCATCGACCAGAGCTGCTGACTGAGGTCCTCGCTGTCGACCGCGAACCGCTGCTCGTCGTCGGTGACCTGCGTCGCCGCCTCAGCAAGGGCCGTACGGGCTGCTGAGACGCTGCCGCGCTCGGACAGGATGTGGCTGAGGGTCGCCAGCCCGACCGGTCCGGCACCTGTCTCGACGGCACGCTGGGCCATTCGCTCCGCCAGTGCCGAGTCACTCAGCATCACCGCGTCGGCGGCGGCCAGCAGGATGTCGGTTCGGGGTTGGCTGCCGCAGGCCAGCTCCCAGCCGGCCTGGCGGACGATGTCGACATGCTCGGTCGGTGCTGCCCGGAGCCGCTCCGAGAGTGAGCGTCGGCGGGCGGTCGTCAAGCTGGCTTCGGTCACGCTTTGCAGCAACGGGTGGGCGAACCGGACCCGCAGTACGCCGCCCGGCTCCTCGCCGATGGTGACCAGCCCGGCCCGCTCGAGCTCGTCCAGTGCCCCGGTCTCGGTGACCTTCTCGAGAGTCTCGTACGGCAGCGGGTCACCCAGTGACAGCACTTCCGCGGCTGCCTGCCCGGCTGCCGACAGCGCCCGGACCCGGCTCAGCAGCAGCTCCGCCAGCCGCGGTGGGACGTCGTGCTCGCCGGTCCACCACCACAGACCCGAGCGCCGGATGAAACGGCGTTGTCGCCGGCCGTATCGGGCCAGTTCGACCAGGTGCAAGGCATTGCCGGAACTCAGCTCGTACAGCACCTCGACTGTCGGTGAGGCGACAGGTCCGTCGAGCAGTGTGGTGAGCAGTTCGGCGACTTGGGATCGGGTCAGCGGGGGCAGGTCGATCCGGGCGACCAAACCCTCCTTCCATAACGCGGTGACCGCGTCGGGCGGTGTGGTGCCGTTGCGCAACGTACCCAGCAGCCGGATCGACCCGTTCGCCACCAAGGACAACAGCACCGAGGCCGAAGGCTCGTCGATCTCCTGCAGGTCGTCGACCAGCAGCAGTGGCGGTCTGGCAGCACCGGAGAACCGGCGGGTGATGGCGGCGGCGACCGCCGTCGCGTGACCGCCCGCCACCGCATCGTCGAGAATCGGGGCGAGCGCGCCGAAGGGCACCGAGCGGCCCGCCGCGGTCGCCACGATCCGCGCCAGCGGCGGCTGAGGCAGCCGACCGGCTGCTTCCGCGGCCAGCGCGGACTTGCCGACCCCGGCGGGACCGCAGACGACCACCCCGTGGGACCGGGTGATCGCCCGGCGTACCAGGGCGAGTTGGGTGTCGCGACCGATCAGTGCCATTCACAGACCTCGGTTGGGAGTTGGACGAATCCGCATCTCAGCGATCCTGCCGTCAGGTGCAGGTCAAAACCAGCGGCATTACGGTCTGTTCGGGCATTGTCCGGTTCAGATCCGAGGTCCGATCGGGCTGATCGCTGGCACCGGCCAAATCCACTTGTCAAGCCCGGGGCCGCCAGCGCTTCCAGGTCGAGTTCGCAGTCGCCCGGACCTTGTCCTGCCACCACAGCTCGGCCGCGACGACGATCTGCTGATCGTCCGCGGAGACCAGGCGAGCGACCAGCTCCGCGGGCTCGCGCAGCGGGGACGGCCGCCGATAGGCGACCTCGATGCCCGCCGTGACGTACTGCAGGGTGCCGTCCGGGACCAGCCCGCGTTGCACTGCGCCGAGCACCACGGCAGCCGCGCTGTGACAGTCCAGCACGGTGGTGATGATGCCGCCGTTGAGATAGCCGAGCCCGTTGTCGTGCTCGGGCCACGGCTGGAAGACGGCCCGTACCGTGTCGTCCGGTCCCTCGAAGCTCTTCAGCTGCAAGCCCTTCGGATTGGCCGGTCCGCAGCCGAAGCAGGGCACGTCGGCCAGGAACCGGTCCTGGATGCTGGGCCCGGACCCGTACGCCGTCTTCATGGCTCGATCACATCACAGGCGACGCAGCCCGGGGAGGGTAGATTCGCGTTCGCTCGTGGTGAGACCAGCAGAAAGACAAGAGATGACCGAACAGGTGACGGGGACGTCGCGCGTGAAGCGCGGCATGGCGGAGATGCTCAAGGGCGGCGTGATCATGGACGTGGTCACCGCCGAGCAGGCCAAGATCGCCGAGGATGCGGGTGCTGTCGCGGTGATGGCACTGGAGCGGGTCCCGGCCGATATTCGTGCTCAGGGCGGCGTCGCCCGGATGAGCGACCCGGACTTGATCGACGGCATCATCTCGGCGGTGTCGATCCCGGTAATGGCGAAGGCGCGGATCGGGCACTTCGTCGAGGCCCAGGTGCTGCAGTCGCTCGGCGTGGACTACATCGACGAGTCCGAGGTGCTGACCCCGGCCGACTATGCGCATCACATCGACAAGTGGGCGTTCACTGTGCCGTTCGTGTGCGGTGCCACCAATCTCGGTGAGGCGCTGCGGCGGATCACCGAGGGCGCGGCGATGATCCGCTCCAAGGGCGAGGCCGGCACCGGTGACGTCTCCAACGCGACCACCCACATGCGCCAGATCCGTGACGAGATCCGCCGGCTGACCACGCTGCCCGCCGACGAACTGTATGTGGCGGCCAAGGAGCTGCAGGCGCCGTACGAGCTGGTGCAGGAGGTCGCGGCCAACGGCAAGCTGCCGGTCGTGCTGTTCACCGCCGGTGGCATCGCGACCCCCGCGGACGCGGCGATGATGATGCAGTTGGGTGCCGAGGGCGTGTTCGTCGGCTCCGGCATCTTCAAGTCCGGCAACCCCGCCGAGCGGGCGGCCGCCATCGTGAAGGCAACCACCTTCTACGACGACCCGGACGTGATCGCGAAAGTCTCTCGCGGCCTCGGCGAGGCCATGGTCGGCATCAATGTCGAGGACGTGCCCGAGCCGCATCGGCTCGCCGAGCGCGGTTGGTAACGTAGGAACCCCAGCCACCGAGCGCATGCATTGGGCGGCCTCATGATCGTGAGGCTTTCCGATGCATCCCGACAGTGCCGTTTCGTCGCGACCGAGTCGATCGGCTGTTGCCGTTCTCTATCTTTCCGCCAGCTTTCCGGTCGGGAGTTGGATTGGCCGTATCCCTGATATCAAGGGCGGCTTGGCCGTCTCCGATGCTGCTTGGGGCTGGGCCAACTCACTAGGCACCTTGGGGGAGTTGACCGGGTTTGCCGTCGTTGCGCTGCTGATCGGGCAGTTCAGCACTCGTCGTATGGCAGTGGTGTCGGCAGTCGGAGTCACTGTCATGACCCCGCTCCTGGCTATCTCCCCGACCTTGACTGCGCTGGTGCTGTCGCTGTTCGGGTGGATGATCGCCAACAAGACGTTGGGCACCACCATGGGTGCGTTGGCGCTGGTTGAGCAACGTCGGGCCGGCCGCATTCTGATGGGTCGCTACGACGCCATCTACAGCGCCGGCATGCTGGCCGGCGGTGCGGTCGCGTGGGCTTGTATCCAGCTACACGTCGCTGCGAGCTCGCAGTTCGCGGTCGCGAACCTCGCCTTGCTGGTGGGACTCGTCGTCGCTGCTCGCCATCTGCCGGACGAGGAGCGGTCAGCAACCCGCGAGATAAGTGTCCTGCGTCGGCTCAGGCATCGACTCCGGCCGTCGCTTCTCCTGCTGGCCGGAGTCTCGTTCCTCGCGTCGGCCATCGACAGCAGCCTGTCGCAGTGGGGAGCCCTTTTCGTGACCTCCATGAGTGAGGGCGATGCAGCGTCGGGTGCTTTGGTCTATCCGCTGACCATGGCGGCGAAGATCGTCGTCCTGGTCCGATTGGGGACGGCCGTACGCCGATTCGGTTGGTCCCTCACCCTCTACGCGTCTCTCGCGGTGGTTGCGGTCGCCGTACTCGTCGCGACGACAGCCCGAACGCCAGCCGTTGCGCTGGCGGGATTTGCGTTCATAGGTGCCGGAACTGCTGTCCTCGGCCCCTTCGTGAATACAGGGGCGGGGGAGCAACCCGGCATCACTGCTGGCGAGGCGCGGACAGTGCTGGAACTGGGTGAGATTCCGGCGTACGTCCTCCTGCCGGCCATCGTCGGATCGCTGTCGGCTCACGTCGGCATCGGTCCCACACTGGGGATCACGATCGTCTTGGCGGTCATTGGATGCGCAGCTCTGGCGCACAGGTTCCAACCCAACCGCTCGCTACCGTCGTTTGAGTGATCGAGGTGCCCAGGTGCTGTTTCGATTTGACGGAACCGTCCCTGTAGTCCTCCTCGGAGGGCCAATCAAGCGGCCGGGGTTCTGCTTTTGTCGCAGGTCAGTGATCCCCACGTATCTCGTCGAGCAGAGCGTCGACTTGGCTATCGGTGTATGCCGGATCGTCGGAGTGGTCCGGCCACGGTGCGGGTATCGAGTGAGGCGGGGTGTAGCGATCTTCGTGCTCCAGCAGATCGGGCACAGAGTCGTGATCGCGGACGGCTCTCACGCGCCAATGCGGCATTCCTTGTTCGGTCACGGCTAGATCCTGTCAACCTGCGCATCAGCCGTCGTTTCGTCAAATCGAGCGGTGCGTAGATGTCGTTTCGATTGACGGGAAGCAACACCAGGGCACCTCTCAATCTGGCGCGATACACGTAAGGTTGGCAGACGTGGACTTGACCGAGCAGATCGATGACGCGATTGACGTCTGCGGGCAGCCCGGCGACGAGACCGCCGAGTTCCGTCGTGCCGCCAACGCCCGCTTGGTCGAGGCATCGGGCGGTTGGTAACTCCCTGCTTCAACTGGCCCTTCTGCGCTTAGTGCCAGGATGTCGGGGGTGCCTACCCTCGAAGTCTTGGAGACCGAGCGCCTGATCCTTCGTCCTCTCGAGGTCGGTGACGCCGTGGTGCACCGTCGGCTGTGGACGGAAAGGGATCCGCGGGTGCCACCGCACCGGCGAATCGATTCCGAGGGCCGGCCGACGGTGGCAGACATCGCTGCCCAGATCCACTCAGAGCGAGACAAGCCTGGGCCTCGACTCTTGACGGTCGTGTTGAGGGAGACTGGCGATGTCATCGGCTACTGCGGGCTGACTCCATATGGAAACGGATCGATGGATGAGCCGGAGTTGGCGTATGAGTTGCTTCGCGTCACTCACGGTCGTGGCTATGCAACGGAGGCGGGGCAGGCCGTGGTCTTGTGGGCAATCAAATCAGGCTACCGCCGACTGTGGGCCGGCGTCCGAGAGTGGAACACGGCCTCACGGCGGGTTCTGGAGAAGCTCGGATTTCGCGAGACAGGGCGGGTGGAACCCGATGCCCTCCACGGTGCCAGCCTCCTGACGGTATACGAAGCTGCGAAGTGATCTGGCCTGGGGCCGCAACTGCCGGGAACTTGAGAGGTCGCCACACGTGAATCATGAAGCGATCACCCGGGTACTCATCGGATCCGGGTCCATCGATGCCTTGGGCGAGCGCGAGCAGGCCGCAGTCCGCGAGGCATGGACGGAACGGATGGCCTTGCTGCGCGAGGGGCTGAACTACGGGGCCGAGTTCGCTGCAGCAGGGGAGTCGTACTCGGAGGCCGACGAGGACGGCAAAGTCGTCATTCACCCGGGCTCGTGGCGATTGCTGCTAGCACTCGCCCAGGATGCTCATCGGCACTCCGTCATGGCCGAGGTGGGCGCGACGGCAGCTATTCTGACGGCCATGTTCGGCACCTCACCTGCGACACTTCGGCCGGCCGAGCGCTGGTGACTGCACCGATCATCGGGGTTCTGGCCCTGCAGGGAGACGTACGCGAGCACGCGGCGATGCTGGCGGATTGTGGTGCCGAACCGCGGGCCATCCGGCGGCCGGAGGAACTGATCGGCCTGGCCGGCATCGTGCTTCCCGGCGGCGAGTCGACCACGATCGACAAGCTCTCGAGGATCTTCGAGATCCGCGACCCGCTGATCGCCGCGATCCAGGCCGGACTACCGGCGTACGGCAGCTGCGCCGGGATGATCATGCTCGCCGATCGGTTGGTGGACGCCCCCTCGGACCAGCAGACTTTCGGCGGCCTGGACATCACAGTCCGGCGGAATGCGTTCGGTCGGCAGACCGACTCGTTCGAGGCCGATCTCGATCACGGCTGGCCCGTCGGTGACCCGTTCCGGGCCGTCTTCATCAGAGCCCCGGAGGTGGTGGCGTACGGACCGGAGGTCGAGGTGCTGGCGACCGTCCCACGGCCCGACGGGTCCGAGCACATCGTGGCCGTACGGCAGGGGAGTCTGCTGGCGACGTCCTTCCATCCGGAGGTCACCGGTGACTCGCGGATCCACGGCTACTTCGTGGAGCTGGCCCGCACGGTCACCGCGAGGAGCTGACCTGCCGGATCAACGCGGGCAACCCCACGAGATCGTCGACGGTGTGGATGCCGAGGGCGCGGATCTGCTCGCTGACGTCGACCGGAACCTCGCCACCGGTCTCCTCGTTCAAGACCCCACCCATGAAGACCTGCCCGTCGTAGTGCCTGGCCCGGACCGCGTCGGCGATCCCGCGGGCCTGTCCCAGGGCGCCACCGTTGTAGGTCGAGACGATCACAGCATCAGCGTTCTCGGCCTCGGCCGCAGCGACGACGGCCGCCGGGTACGAGTCGCCGGGCAGCAGGATCACCTCCGCTCCCAGTGACATCAACACCTTCACCAGCAGATCGCGGATCAGGTCATGGACATCGAGACTCGCCAGGACGATCCGTACGCCCCCGAGCCGGACCGCCGTGTCGCGCATCACCGCCGCCAGCATCGAACGCGACGTCTGCGCCTTCCAGGGCTCGAGGTCGCCGAGTCCTTTCGGCGGACGCAGCTCGATCCGCGACTCCAGCTTGCGGATGTCCATCCGGCGCAGCGCCAGCAGGATGTCGTACGGGCGCCGGACGTCGACGCCGTCCTCGTCGAGCACGCCGAGCGCGCGCTCAGCCCAGGCTTTGGCATATCGGGCGCCCTCGTACGCCTCCTCCTCGAAGCGTTCCCAGGCAAACAGGTCCCCGCTGCGTCGTGCCTCCCGCTCGATTTCGCGAGCGATCTGGTGGACCTGGAGGATGTCGGCGGCATCGGGGATCCGCATGTTCTCGGTCAACGGGACCGGGTTGACGGCGTGGCCGCTCGGACGCCGTAGCTGGGTGGCGATGTCGACCAGCAGATAGGTCGTCAACACCGACTCGTTGTGGACGAGATCCTTGGTGTAGTCGACGGTGTTGCCGTAGATCATCGAGCCGACGGCCTCCCGCTCGTGCAGGTGCGGCAAGGCGAGCGCGATCAATGCCCGGGCGCGAGGCTGGGGGACCAGCCCACCGAAGCAGTGCGCGAGCCGGGCGCCGAGCATCCCTTCGATGACGTGCGACTCCAGCGCCGCCCAGCCGAGATAGTTGGCGTAGTGCTTCAACTGCATCGCCGGGCCGTCGTCGAGGTAGGAGTGGACGACCGCACCACGATCTCGTGCGGTCGCCATCCGCTCCAACGCCGCGACGGTCGCGGTGGCGACCTCGACATCGTCGCCACCACCGGGGACATCGAAGGTGAAGAACTGACCGAGATTGCCGACGGTGGTGACGCCCTCGGCAAGCGCTTGCATGCAGTTCTCGTCGGACGCGGCGGTGCCGATCATGAAATCGCCGAGATGTGGCTGTGCCAAGGACTGCCGGCCGACCGAGCGCCACTCGTCGCGACTCAGCACGGGTCCGGTCTCCCGGGCGATCGTTTCCCGCCGGGACTCGGGCAGGCTCATGGCCCGATCGAGGCACAGACCGAACCGGTCCAGCACGTGTCCGCGCGCGCTCAGTTCGCCGACGATGTGCTCGAGCGCCCGCAGCGTCGCGTCCCAGGTGAAGAGCCCGATGTGGGCGTGGTACATGACCTTGTCGGTCGCCACGCACCGACGCTTGTAGTCGTACTCGGAGGTGACCCCGACCGAGCGGCAGAAGCCCGAGATGCCGACCTGCGTACCCATCTCAGCTGCCGATGCGGACCTTCGCCTTGTCGTTGGGCAGTTCCACGAAGGTCTGACCGGTCGCCATCTTCAGCGGCGTGCCGTCGGCGAGGGTGAAGGTGAATGGCTCGGCGACGCCACCCTTCTTCCAGGTCCCGGTAACGTAGCGACCGCGGTTGGCGTAGTAGAACGTGCCCTGCTTGTTGATGATGTCGTGCAAGGGCTCGTCGTGGCCACCACCCTTGAAGATCTTGCCGAAGTGTGAGTGGGCCTTGATCACCAACACATTGTCGACGGCGATTCGGGTGCCGTCGGCCATCACGTGCGGTCCCCACGGCATGCTGCGCTGGTAGCGCTTGGTCTTGGCGTCGTAGCTGTAGGACATGAAGTAGTCGTCGCCCTTGTACGGCACCTTGATCTTGGTGGCCTTCTTGCCCTTGACGGTGCTCACCTCCGACGTCTCGGAAGCCCACGGGAAATACTGCTGCTGCGGCCCCTTGCGGAAGCGTTTGGTCTGCTTGCGCAGCACCGCGGGGTGGCAGACGGTCGCGCGGTCGTAGTAGGTCTGGCCCTGATAGGTGTAGACCCGCGACGGATCCGTCCCGTACGAGCCGGTGCCGCGGGTGTTCATGTACGAGAGCATGCCCTCGACGTGCTTGCGGTAGTGCTTGACGTATTTGATCACCCACGAGGCGGCGCCGGTGTTGCCGATGATGGCGTCCATCGGGCTGAGCAGCGGTATGTCGACCGGCCGGATGGAGCGCACCGGCATCACGGTCTCGGCGTCCTTCGAGTGGTAGACCGGCACCAGCCGGGTGCCGCTGTAGCCGTCGGCGTCGAGGTAGCCCTCGAGCTCGACGAACACGATGTCGGCCTTGTCGATGCCGCGCTGCGGATGCTCGTACTTGTTGTCGGGCACCTTCACTGCGACAGCTGCGTGCTGCGCCTTCTTGGGGTTCTTCAACAAGACCCCGGTCAAGGGCCAGCGCGGTCTGGTGTCGACCGACGGCGTCGGGCTCGGGGTCGGGGACGGTGCCGGACTGCTCGGCGTGGGACCTGGCAGAGGCGCCGCTGCGGGAGTCTTGCTGCGATTGGCCAGACCGAAGCTCACGGCGCCGATGCCCGCCGCTCCGACGCCGCCGAGTCCCAACAGTGCCGTACGCCGGCTGATCTTCGGGGTCACGAGGGCCATCGTAGGGCCGCGACCCGTCAACACCCGGGAACTGCGGCGACGAAAGCGCAGCGGGTAGTGGAATGAGAGGCTTGGCGAATGGCGGAATCACCACAAGCTGAGCAGCGCGGGTGCCGCTTCGGCTCGGGCAGCGGCTGGTCGTCCTGTTCGCGGAGTTCGTCCTCGGCCTCGTGGTCGTACTCCTGGAGGTTTTGGCTCACCACGGCTGACCGTGCCTCCCACAAGCCACGCGCTGCTATGGCAGACTAGGTGCCGCTGTTGCAGTTCTTGAGCCGTGGCCCGTGCTACGCCCCTGGGAAGTTGCGTGGGCGTTGGCTAGTCCGTCGTCCGACAGCGGGAGATTCGCGAACGTCGGAGTCTCCAGACGGAAAGTGAGTAAAACATGGCGCAGGGAACTGTGAAGTGGTTCAACGGCGAGAAGGGCTACGGCTTCATCGCAGTCGACGGTGGCGGTGCCGACGTCTTCGTGCATTACAGCGCGATCGACGGTAACGGCTACCGGAGCCTCGATGAGGGCCAGCGGGTCGAGTTCGAGACCACGCAGGGTCCCAAGGGTCCGCAGGCTGATCGGGTTCGCGCGATCTGAGCTGAGCCGCTCGACCCGTTCCAGGGTCAACGACAACGAGAGCGCCGGTCTTTCGACCGGCGCTCTTGGCGTTCGCGCTTCAGGCTGCACGAGACCTGGTTGCCTCGGCGGCACCGATGATCCCGGCGTTGTTGATGTTGCTGACCAGCACGATCGGCGTACGCGGCTTGAGGTAGTGCAGCCACAACTCGGGGTTCTTGGTGATCCCGCCGCCGAGTACGAACAGCTTCGGCCAGACCAGACCCTCGAAATACTTCAGGTAGTGCTCCGCGTGCCCGGCCCACTCTTCCCAGGAGTGGCCGTTGCGCTTGCGAGCTGACGCTGCCGCGAAGGTCTCGGCGTCCACGCCGTCGAGTTCGAGATGGCCGAACTCGGAGTTGGGCACCAGCTGGCCGTCGTTGATCGTCGCGGTGCCGATCCCGGTGCCGAGGGTGACGAGCAGGACCACGCCGTCGATGCCCTTGGCCGCCCGAAACGGGCTTCCGCCAAGCCTGCGGCATCGGCGTCGTTCAGGAAGACACTCGGCCCGGGGAGCCGAGATCCGACCACGTCGGCCAGAGAAGCGCCGATCCAGTCCGGATGCAGGTTCGCGGCGGTGCGCACGACTCCGTCCAGCACGACGCCCGGGAACGCTACCCCCAACCGGTCCCGCGAAGTCGAAGTGCTCCGCAACGGCCACCACGGTATCGGCGACCGCGGCCGGCCAAGGTATCGACCGCGATGCCGCCGGGTGGCGACAGCACGGCCCGGCATCCGCAGCGGGCCGAGTTGCGGGCGTGACACCTGCCGCAGGGCGCACCGACCTCGCCGGCCCTGGCGAATCTGGCGGCGCATGGTCTGGATCGTCGACTTGCCGGGCTGGCGGATCAGCTCGGGCTCAGCTACACCCGGTATGCCGACGATCTGACCTTCTCCGGTTCGTGCCGTGAAGTCGACGTGTCCCGACTGATCCGGACGGTCGGCGCTCCGGGCTGTTCTGCAACGGGCCCCCGGATAGCCGATCCAAGACTCAGATTCCTGGCGTGGGTGGGGAACTCTTAGGCCTGAGGGTAGATATCGTGTATGTGTTCGAGTATAATGATAGGTATGTTCGATGATCGGTTGGAGGAGGTGCTCGGGGACCCGGGCGCGCTCGCCGATCTGGCCGGACGGTGTGAAACCCAGGCCCGCCGGTGGGGGTGCCGGAAACTCGTGTTGGCGGCGGCGTGGGCCGATGCGCACTCCGAAGTCGATCATCCCGCGGGTGGGGTGTTGGTGGAACGGCTCGTCTCGGTCGGTCCGGTCGGAACCCCACTGGTGGCGGAGTTCGCGGCGCATGGTCTGGTCGGGCCGTTCGGCACGACGGTCGGGTCGGCCCGGTCCTGGATCGGGGACGCGTTGACGGTGCGGCATCGGCTGCCCAGGTTGTGGGGCCGCGTCGTCGCTGGTGAGGTGCATGCCTGGCAGGCGAGGCAGG
>JASGEZ010000121.1:0-3783 GCA_047605905.1 Microlunatus sp. | reverse complement strand
GATGAGGCGCTGCTCGATCTGCTTGCCGGCTTGGGCGGCGACGATGCCACCCCGACCCGTCGGATCACGCTGCTCGCCTACCGCGACCTCGCCGCCGCTCATGCCTGGCTGGTCGACGTGTTCGGTCTCGGGGCGGGTCCGGTGACCTACGACGGCGATCGCGTGGTCCATGCCGAGGTCTTCGCCGGCGATGGCGTCATCTGGATGCACCGTGAGGCACCCGAGCATCGGTTGGTACCGCCGCTGGCGACCGGTGGCATGTGCACGGCTGCGCTGGCGATCCACGTACGCGATGTCGACGCCCACTTCGCACGCACCGCGGCAGCCGGTGCTGAGATCACCGCCGAGCCGGTCGACCAGCCCTACGGCTACCGCGAATACAGCGCTCACGATCTGGAGGGCCATCTCTGGTCGTTCCAGACGCCCCTCACCGACCCCGATCACCAGGAGGCATCACCATGAGCGGGCTCACCCCCTACCTGTGCGTGGCAGATTCTCGTGCCGCCATCCGGTGGTACGTCGACGTCCTCGGGGCGGAGGTGACCTATGACCCGATCGTGATGCCCGACGGACGAGTCGGCCACTGCGAACTGACTGTGGGCGGCGCCCGCTGGATGATGTCGGACGAGTTCGCGTCCGTCGGTGTCGCGGCGCCCGATCCCGATCGAGGCGCCTGCGTGAGTCTGCACCTGACGGTCGACGACGTGGATGCGGTCTCCGCACGCGTGGTAACGGCCGGCACGACGCTGGATCGCGGACCGGAAGACAGCCCACACGCCGGACGCGTAGCCGTCTTCCATGACCCGTTCGGACACCGGTGGTTCTTGAACCAACCGTTCGATGGAGCGAGCTGACCACATCAACAAGGTGAAGGCTCGTCCCCGATGTCGGGGACTCAGCCAGCAGCTAACCGAGTCGGGCCTGGAGTTCCTGCACCGTGCCCCTGAGTAGGCAGAACTCGTTGCCCTCAGGATCCGCGAGCACAGTCCAACTGACGTCCGCGTCCTGGCCGACATCCACCTTGCGCGCACCCAGAGCCAGCAGTCTTTCGAGTTCCTCTTCGGTGGTCACCCCGTCGGCGCGCAGGTCCAGATGCAGACGGTTCTTTCCGGACTTCGCATCCGGAGTCGGTCCTACGTCGATGCCCGGCCAGCTTCCATCCGCAGGACCGATGCACCAGACGATGTCGTCCTCGATGTCATGGACGACCCAGCCGAGCACCGCGCACCAGAACTCGGCGATCACTTGTGGCTGCTTCGCATCGATGGCCACCTGAGCGATTCGGCTTGGCATAACCGCAGAATAGGCGCGGCCTGATGTTTGCGGCCCTGCTCGACCCCGGTCCGATCCGACCCGGCGCTAGACGGCGAGCGGGTTGGCGACCTCCAGTTGGTCGTTGGCGATCAGCCACCGTACGGATTCGAGAATCGCCTGCTCCGGCTCATACCGGGGCGCATAGCCGAGCAACGTCCTGGCCTTCTCGATGGTGAAGACGTGGCTGCGGTGCAAGTGGCCCCAGCTCTGGTCCGCATAGTCCTCGGTGGTGGCGCCGCGCTAGTCCTCCCAGCTGATGGATTCCAGGCTCACGGTCTGCCCGAACCAAGCGGAGGCGATCTCGAGATAGCCGCGTACGGTCAGCGCGGTCGGCGCGACGGCATTGAAGTCCTCCCCTGCCGCGGCGTCGCGATGCGCGATGGCGAGCTCGAAGAGTTGCGCGACGTCGTCGGCGTGAACGTGGTGCATCGTCTCGGTACCGCTGCCGGGCACCTGCACCGTGCCGCCGGCCGACATGGTGCGCCACACCTCGGGGTTGATGTTGCCCAGCGGACCGGTCGGACGCCAGCCCGGTCCGACGATGTGACCCGGGTGGATGGAGGTGGTGACCAGGCCACCGGCTGCCGTCTCCGCCTTCAACAGCTCGACGATCGCGGCCTTCTGGATGCCGTACTCGTCGAACGGCGGACCGGCCGAGTCACTACCTTCGGCAATCGGCAGCTTCCGGCTCGGTCCGTACCGCCAGATCGAGCCGCAGTGGATCAGGTGCGAGACCTTCCCGCGCAGCGAATCGACCAGCGCCTGGGCGGACTCGACGGTGAAGCACACCAGGTCGACCACGACGTCCGGCTCGAGGGCGAGGACGGTGTCGCCGAAGGTGCCGTCGGCGTCCTGCTGCCGCCGATCGGCGATCACCTGGCGTACGTGTTGCCACTCCGGTACGTCTGCGTAGCCGGTGCCGCCGCTGCGGCTGATGCTGATCACTTCATGGCCGGCGCGGACCAGCCTCGGGATCAGGAACGTGCCGATGTGTCCGCTGCCGCCGATCACGACGACTCGTTGGCGGCTCGTACTTTCGGGGTTGGTGAGGTCAGGGCTGGTCATCATGCCTTCCATTGGTTCAGTGCCTGGGTGAGGTGGCGGCCGAAGATGCCGGCCAGATCGATAGTCGGGTCGACGAGCCACTGCAGTTCCAAGCCATCCATGACTGCGAGCAGGGTCCGGCTTTCGGCGCTGACTTCTGCATCGGTCATGGGCTTGAAATGGCCTGCGTCGATCGCCTCCCGGAAATGGGTCTCGACTTCTTCGACGATGGTGTCGTAGCGCTGACGGATGAAATCGTGGGCCGGATGGTCGGGATTGCTCGCCTCGCTCGCCATGGTCAAGAACAGCTCGATCAGTCCCCGGTTCGCCATGTTGTATTGCATGACGGTGGGCAGCCGGGTGAACCAGTTGATGCCGGTCTCCTCGCTGACCTCCGCCGGGCGGCTGCGACGACCCCAGTCGTCCAGCACCGCGGTCAGCAGCTTCTCCTTGCTGCCGAAGTGCTGCAACAACGTCGCCGGCGAACTGCCGACACGTTCGGCGATCGTCCGGATCGATCCTCCGCTGTACCCATGCTGGGCGAACACCTCGGCGGCCGCTGCCACGATCTGCCGGCGCCGCTCCACACCCCGGCGGTTCTGCCCAGGCGGGGGTACGTCGGCCTTCAGGGCTGCGGTTTCACCGTCGCGGACCGTCGCACTCACTGTTGCCCTCCATCCACGCCGCCCCGCTGTTGCGTCCCGAGGAACCTGAACGATCGATCAGGTTCAGACAACCCGCCACCACGCGCACCTCATCGCCAGGCCGTAGGGAGGCAGGCCTGGCCAATGACCTCCGCCTCGGCACTGAACCACGCGCGCTGTTCATCTCAGGACCCCTATCCGGTAGTGATCTTGTCGTCGATAGCGGGCCCGCGAATCGTGAGCCCGCGAGCCGGGAAATGTACGCGGACCAGAGCGTGCGACACACCGGCGCCGACCGTGCCGCTTCTCCCGCGGCAACAGTGATGACCGAGCCTTCGACGTCGAGATCGATGGCGCCCTCCAGGACGACGTACACCTCGTCGCTTTCACGATGCAGGTGCGCGCCAGGGTCGCTGAACGGCCCTTCGACCTGCCAGTGCAGTACTTGTACTCGACTTGAGCAGAAGCCCTTCCCGTCCGGAGGATCGGGTCCTGCAATCACGGTCAGCGGATCTCCCAAAGACACCTTCTGGAACGACACCTCGAGCAGTCTCGCAGCATCGGCCACGGTCTCGGGTCGGGGGCGGACTGCGAATCCGGTGGACCGCAAGAGCACACGTCAGACAAATGTCGAACAGGGCGCTAGAATCGGCACATGCCTGCATCAATCGGCTTCCGGCCCACGGCTGAGGACGAGCGCATCCTGCGCGAAGCAGCCCAGCCAGGCGAGAGCACCTCGGATACGCTCCGTCGGGCGCTCCGACTCCTGGACCACGAGCGT
>JASGEZ010000120.1:0-3445 GCA_047605905.1 Microlunatus sp. | reverse complement strand
CTGTGTCTCCTGGAGAGGAACGCCGACTATGAGACCTACCTGGCTGGAACGGACGACCCGGAGCCGATGGAGCGGGATCGATGGGGCTTCGTCCTGCTCAACTACACCTCCGACGCCACCGCCGACCTGACGGCCATGAGCGCCAAGGATGTGCCTGTGTTGCTCATGCTTGGTGAGCACGACCGCAATGTCGATGTCGATGAGACGGCCGAGGTCTACGCACAAATTCTTGGTGAGGAGCTCACGATCAAGCGTTTCCCCGCGGCACACTCGATGGCCCGGCCCGTCGTGGACGACTCTGTTCCACTCGCCTTCGTCGCGGCCATTGTGTGGCCGCGGGCGTTGTTCGCCGACGGTGTTCTGGCGACCTACCAGGGCTACCTCAGAGGTCTTCCGTGAGGATCGGGTCCGGATCGCGGCGTGGCTGAGACCTCAGGCTAGTCGATGGAACTCCGCTACCCAGCGTGGACCGCCGTTCATGCTCACCGTGTCGAGACGGACTAGCTCGACGCCGTCCGATGCGACCCACCCAACCTCGGTCTCGGACAGAAGCCACGGGGGAGCGGGCGGATCAGATGACGATGGCTGACGGGCGATGACCAGCACCGTGCCTCCTGGGGCGCACAAAGCCGCGACCGCGGCGGCGGCTTGGTTGTGGAGGTCGGGTGGAAGGCACTGCAGCGTCGTCGACTCCACGACCAGGTCGAAGCCGCGCAACCAGGAGTTCGGTAGAGCCAACAAGTCAGCTTGTTGGTAGTCGACGTCGGTGTGTTCGTGGCGTTTCCGGGCCGTCTTCACCGCCGTCTCTGAGATGTCGAAAGCAGTGGTGGTGAATCCGAGGCTGGCGACGAACTCCGCGTCGTTGCCGTAACCGCAACCCACCACGATCGCCCGGCTGCCGCTGCTTCTCGCGTCGGGACACCGTCCGGTCAGCCAGTCGACCAGAATCGGTGTCGGCTCGCAGTGGTCCCACGGCACGGTGGCCGATCAGGCCGCCGCGCTCTCGTACAGAGCTTCGTACCACGACAGCGGCCGGCCAGCGGCGATCGCCGAACTGGCAAGCTCGCGCAGCTGCCGCATCGCATCGCCCGTCATGTGTCGGCTGTGTCCCGCTCAGCCAGCCGCAGGAACGCGAAGACTGATGGGTGTGTTTGGAGCATCCGCGGGGTCGGCGAGCACGAACTGGATCTCGATCCTCAGAGCTGAGGTGAGTTTCAGAAGGGTCTGCGTGGTCGGGGCTACTTGGCCGCGTTCGATGCGGCTGATGTCAGCCTGCGTCACGCCAGAAAGTGCTGCCAGGTCTGACTGGCGAAGGTTGCGTGCCTTCCGGGCGCCGTAGATGACCTGGCCGAAGGCGGCAGCCTGATCGAAGGCGTGCACGACCTCCAACTCGGCTGCGGTCATCGCACCCTCGCGCTCGCGTGCATAGTCATCGAAGCTCTTGGCCATCACCGCTCCTTTGTCGTTTGGACAGTAGAATCATATGTCGAAAACCACATACACCACAACGCCGTCTCACTTACTCCGGTATCGGCTCTTGTCTGCTTGGGCTTCGGTCGTTCTCCATTGGATCAGGCGCTTGCGAGCCACCCGAATCTCCTTGTTCTGCTGGCGCGGACTGTCGTTGCCGCCCTTGTCGTAGCCGTGGAGCAGCAGGATGACTCTGTCTCCATGAAAGTGGACAAAAAGCCTGAGCAGGATCTTGCTCTGGGTGGGATGCTTCGTGTGCTGAGCACCAGTGGTGGGTCCGTACAGTGACTCAATCGCAGCAGCATCGTGACGAACGCGGAACTCGAACAGTCCTTCGCCAAGCGCTTTCAGCCACGGCGTTGATCCCAGCTCGATGCCGCGGACCTGCAAGACCCGAATGATCGCGGCGCGCAGAGCGGCGTACTCCGCAACCGTGAGCGAGTTCATCCACAACTCGACGGGCCGACGCCCAGCGTCGTCCTCGTAGAACTCCGCGGTCCATGCTGGTTTGTCGGTCATCGCTCCACCATCCCAGTCGGGTCTGACACCGACCTGGTCGCGATTGGGTGATGGCTTGCGTCGGCATCACGTGGGACCTGCCATGATCGGCCGGTGGGTGTTCCTGAGCCGTTGTGTTCGACGGGCTGCGGGCTGAGGAATACGGCATCGTCTGGTACGCCCTCCGCGTTCGTGGCGAGGACAGGATCATTGGAAACGCCGGGCTCTTCATGGGCAGGACCAACCCGCATCCTGAGTTCGGTTTTGAGATTCGCCGTTCCCTCCAGGGCCAGGGCTATGGCCGTGAAGCCGCAACGGCTGTGGTCGCCGAAGCGCATCGAGCAGGGTTTGGCGAGGTCTGGGCCACCGTCCGAGCGTGGAATCAGCCGCCGCTGTGCGTGCTGAGTCAGGTGGGTTTCGAGCGAGATCGGGTCAAAGAGGACAACGGACCCCTGATCTGCCTGCGGCACCGCGGTGGTGATTAGGTCCTCAGGGTCTGGGCCTCAAGTCCAGCGCGACTATCCGGACGGATCCGGGTTCACGTGGGCGATGATCGTCACCTGCTCGCCGTTGTGGTCGATGAACGAGAAGCGTCTGATGCCCCAACTTTTCGTTGTGAGCGGCTCGATGACGGCCAGCCTGCGTTCGACGATGGCTTCGTGGATGGCGTCCACTCGGTCAGGATCGGCGACGTCGATCGCCAATCCTGGGGGCAGGCCCACATGACCGTTGTCGTTCACGATCAGTTGAGCGGCATGGACATCGGGTGAACCGAAAATCACGAAGTCGGGCTCGTCCCGCATGTTGACTTCGAGCCCGATGACGTTGCAGTACAGGTCCTCGGTCGCTGCCAGGTCGCTGCTGCGGAACTCGGGGATGATGCGAGTGATGACCATCGGTGCTCCCTGATTGATGATGAACCGCCCGGGTCTGGGGCCTACATGTGTCGTGTCGGAGTGGCAGTATGAATACCGAGGTAATGGGCCAGGGCAAGTTCGACTTCCGCGAGTTCGTCTCGGGTCAGATAGTCGACTGGCTCTCCCACGACGTAGTCGGTGTCGATTGAACAGATCTGATCGACGAGCATCCGGGTCGGTCGACCGGCGATCTCGAGTTCAGGTCGGTGGATGGATGGTCCTGCTGACGTTGACGTTGGGATGACCGTCGCGACCGAGAGCGGCGAGTCGGACGGGGACATGACCAGGCCGAGACGCTTCCCGCCCTGCTCATGGCCGCGAGGCCGACCCAGATCTACCCGGTAGACCGCTCCGCGGATCACCAGGCTTCAGGTTCCGTGGTGAGATTCTCGTCCTTGAGCGCCTCTGCGTCGGTCCGAAACTGCGCCAGCCAACGCTCGTGGTCCAGGAGTCGGAGCGCCCGACGGAGCGTATCCGAGGTGCTCTCGCCTGGCTGGGCTGCTTCGCGCAGGATGCGCTCGTCCTCAGCCGTGGGCCGGAAGCCGATTGATGCAGGCATG
>JASGEZ010000119.1:0-6699 GCA_047605905.1 Microlunatus sp. | reverse complement strand
TCGGCCAACCGGTCGCCTTCGGTTCGGTAGATGTGGATCGTCGGCATCGTGTACGGATGGCCGGCGAACTGCTCGCCGTGGATCGGTGCCACCGCCACGCCGTGGGCGACCGCCCGGATGACGATCCGGTCCTCGGTGACGAACTCGTCGAGTTTCTCGTAGCGGATCGCCAGCACCTGGGTGACGTAGGTGAGGATCTGGCGATAGCCGTCCGGCCCCGGCGGCAGCGGGAACGGCGAGCCGTGGTCGACGAAGTCGCTGGTCACAGCAGTGTCCAAACAGCTCAGGTCCTTGCTGTTGATCGCGTCGAAGACCGCCTGGGCGGCGGGCAGCGCGGGGTTGGTCGTCGTGATCGGCGTCGTGTCGGTGAACATGCGGGGCTCCTCAGCTGGCTACAGTGTGGCTGGAATCAGATTCCAGTGGAATTATGTTCCAGCGAATGGAGCGAGATGTCAACCACCCGTGCGTACGACAGTGCGAAGCGCGCCGAGGCTGCCCGGCTCACCCGTCGGCGGATCCTGGATGCCGCGCGCTCACAGTTCTTCGAGTGCGGCTATCACGGCACGACGATCTCGGCTCTCGCCCGGGCCGCGCAGGTCAGTCCGCAGACGATCTACAACACCTTCGGCGGCAAAGCGGAGGTGCTGAAGGCGGTCTACGACGTCCTGTTGGCCGGTGACGACGAGCCGATCGCGCTGAACGACCGGCCGGAGATCGCCAGGGTTCGCAACCAAAGCAGCGCGCCGGAGACATTGCGGGCGTACGCCGCCGTCGCCCGGCTGCTCTTCGGTCGCGTGGGTCCGCTACTGGGAGTGGTGCTCGCCGAGGGGGCTGGGTCCGATGCGGAGCTGGCCGGCTTCCTGGCCACGATCGACCGAGAGCGCCGGATCGGCAACACCGGCGTCGTCGAACACCTGGCCCAGAAGTTCGGTCTTGCCGATGGGCTGACGGTCGAGCGGCTGGTCGACCACGTCTGGACTCTGACAGCCCCGGACAACGGGGATCGGTTGGTTCGCCGCTGCGGCTGGTCGCTCGACGCCTATGAGCACTGGCTCGCCGAGGGACTGATCGCCGGGCTCAGCTCGTCTCGGCCTCAACCTCTTCGGCGCTCTCGCCGGTGACGTCATGGGCGCGCAGATCCATCAGGTGGGCGCCACCCAGCGGCGTGCTGTTCCAGTGCGCCAAGCTCCACCCGACGCCAGGATCGCCCTCCAGCACGCCCATGCCGGTGTTCGCCAGCCACAGATCGTCCGCCACTCCGGGGCGCAGCCCGGTGGCGAGGGCGACGTAGACGCGGATCGCCGCACCGTGGCTGAACACCGCCAGGGTCGAATCCTGGTCGTGGTCGGCAGCCAGTGCCTGGACCGCACCGTCGTAGCTCTGCCAGAACTCGTGGCCGGTCATCCCGCCGGGCAGCGAGTGGCCGAGATCTCCGTGCAGCCAGTTCGCCAGGCACTCGACGTAGCCGCGCACGGAATCGGAGTCGGAACGCATCTCGAACATGCCGGCCGAGATCTCCTCCAAGCCGGGGGTGATCTTCACCTGAAGACCGCGGGCCTGGGCCAACGGGGCAGCGGTCAACTGGGTGCGGGTCAAGCGAGAGGCATAGATGTCGGCGATCTGTTCGGTGTCCAGTGCCGACGGGACCGCGGCTGCCTGGGTGTGTCCGAGCGATGTCAATCCGGCTCCGGGGATGGCGGTGTCCAGTGCGCCGCTGACATTGTTCGGTGTCTGACCATGACGAATCAGCAGTAGTCGCATCAGTCTCTCCCAACCTCCCTTGGGTCAGACCTTATCCGAACCCGCGGCACCTATTGCTAATGAAAATCATTTGGAATAAGGTTCGCGACCATGACACTCAACCAATCTCCCTGGGCCCGGTGCCTGCGGCACCTATGGGTAGCCGTAACGGCCATCACGCTGACGCTGCTGCTCGCCGGACCAGCAACCGCCGTCCCCTCCGACAATCGAGCCTCTGCGGCTACGAAGAACGAGTACCTCGTCGTCTCCGACCCGCAGGCGGAAGCGCTGCACGTGTATCGCGCCAAGGACAACAAGCGCACCGGATCGCTGGATGACATTGCGGTGTCCAGTCACGGCGGCACCATGCCCCTGCCGGACGGTCGGCTGATCGTCGTCGACGACGCCAACGCCCGGGTCGCGGCGATCAAGATCAACGCCAAGGGCAAGCCGAGAATCGTCGACAGCGTCGACATCCCCGGCCATGACTGGGATGGCATGGCCTGGGGCGCAACTGATCGCAAGCTCCGCTACTTCGCATTCAGTGGCGAGGGTCACGACGGCGAGAGCGTGATCTCGGTGGTCGACCTGACCACGTTCGCGATCCATCAGGTCGAGGTGCAGGGTGCTCCGGACGCCAGCGGCAACGTGCCGGAGACTCAGGTCTATCTCGCCGGGCAACCGCTCCAGCTGGTCTACACCACCGGCGGCCAGTTCCATGCGATGCCGCTGGCTGATGTGCTGGCCGACCGGACGCCGCAGGTGACCAGCACTGCGGCGGTCGGGCAGGGCACCCATGGCCCGGTGGTGGCCCGCAATGGCGGCGCTGTGTTCAGCACCACTGGCGAAGGCTTCTTCGGCGCCTCGATCACTGGCACCACCTTGCGGTCGCCGCGCAATGTCGCCTACTCCGCCACCCGCACGATCCCCGCCAACTACAGACCCCGTCTCGCCGCGGACGAGCGGACCGTCTGGGGTGCGGTGGCCGAGGACACCGGACTGGCGGCTGCCGATTGGGCCGACACCCGCAACCATGTCAACCTGATCGACACGGTGACCTTCAAGTCTCGTCTGGTTCGGCTGCCGGACGGGCAGAACAGCCGGCTGGCGATCTCAGAGGCGTACGCCGGCGTCTCCTCGGTCCATCCGGACGGTGATGTGCTGAGCCTGCTGGATGCGGATCGCGACTCCAAGACCTATGGCCGCATCGTCGGCACGGTTGCGATCTCTTCCTCCTCCGATGGACCGGTGGCCGGCCAGCCGACCAGCGGCACCCAGCCGCACTTCGTCGCCTTCGACCCGGCCGGTCGTCGTGCCTACGTCACCAACGGTGGCGACGGCAAGATCTCCGTCATCGACACCGCCAGCCGTCGGGTGGTGAAGGTCATCGACACCCCGACGCCGCTGAACGGCGGTGGCTACCTGGTGGTCGTCAAGCCGGGTGCCCCTGTGCACGACCTGATCAGCCGCTGATCAGCCGGCTCATCGCACATCGAAAGACATCCCATTTGCTTGGATGTCAAGCGGCGAGCTGATTTTGGTGGTGTGACCAGGCGGTGGTCTCGTCGTAGCGGGTGTGTGTTTTCAGGCAGCCGTGGAGGATGCCGACGAGCCGGTTGGCGAGCTGGCGGAGGGCGGCGTAGTGGCCGACGCCGCGGGCGCGGAGCTGGTCGTAGTAGGCGCGGGCACCTGGGGAGGCGTTGAGCGCGACGAAGGCCTGGGCGCCGAGAGCGTCGAGGAGCCTGTCGTTGTGGACATAGCGGGCGAACACGGTCTTCTTCTTGCCGGACTGGCGGGTGATCGGGGAGGTCCCGGCATAGTTCTTGCGGGCCTTCGCGCTGGCGTAGCGGGTCGGGTCGTCTCCGAACTCGGCAAGCACCCGGGCACCGAGGATCGTCCCCAGACCGGGCTGGGAGAGGATGATCTCAGCGTCCGGGTGCCGGCCAAAATGGGCATCGACCTCGCCTTGCAGGGCGGTGATCTGTTCCTGCAGGGTGGTCAAGACCGCGACCGCGGCCCGGGTGGTGGCAGCGTAGGCGGTAGCCACCACGGCGGGCTGGCCCAGCTGCTCGGCCCGCAGCACGGCCTGGATCCGGGCTGCTTTCTCCGCGATGTTGCGGCGCCGGGCCCGGCGCAGGATGGCGCTGATCTGGGTGATGGTCAGCCGGGCCGCAGCCGCCGGCTCAGGGGCCTTTGGCCAACAACTCGAGGGTGTCAGCGGCGTTCAGGTCACCGATGATCGCGGCGACCTCCAACACGGCGGGGAAGTAGTCCCGCAACGCGTGCCGCAGCCGCTGGGTGTGCCGGGTCCGTTCCCAGATCAACGTCTTGTGGGCCCGGGTCACGACCTTGACCGCGGCCGCGTCCGGGCTGTCACCAGCTACCGGGCGGAGCTGGTGGGCATCGGTACGGACCATGTCGGCCAGCGTGTGCGCGTCCGCAGCATCCGACTTCGCCCCCGACACCGAGTGCCGTTCCCGGTAGCGGGCCACCTGCAACGGGTTGATCGCATACAGCTGGTAGCCGGCCGCGGTCAACGCCTGCACCCACGGACCACGATCGGTCTCGATCCCGACCAGCACCTCCACCTCATCGGCGGTACCCGGATCGGTTTGCAGCCTCGCGGCCGCCTCGGCCACCAGCTGGTGCAGCCGGGCCATCCCAGCTACACCCTCGGCCAACCGGGCCGTGGCCAGCACCTTCCCCGACACCGACTGCAACTCCACGTCGTGATGGTCCTCGGCCCAGTCATCACCTAGCAACAACCGCAGCATCTGCTATCCCCTTCCTGTCGTCCTCGTTCCTCCTATCCGCGGTGGGCCATCGAGAGAACATCGCGACCTAATAACCGAGTGCTCCCCCTAGACGGCTCCCGACTGGAGCCGACCAGACAGGCACGACATCCCATCAGCGATCGATCCTCTCGGTCACCAGCAGGGGCACTATCTTTCGACAGGACTTCCCCAAGGGAGTCCAGGTGCGCAAAGTGCTCACCTGCCAGCGGCCAACCAACCCTGAGTCTGCCAACCTCCCGCGGACTCAAGAGTTATTAGGTGCCTGGATGTCGCTTCGTTCGAAATGAAGCAACCTCCAGGCACCTCTCGATTTCATCGTCGTCACCTTGCCGCGGATGTCTTCCGCAGGGCGAGGGTGCCGGCGACCAGGACGACCAGCAGCATGACGACGTTGTGGGCGTATTTGGGTCCGGCGGCGACCTCGCCGAGAAGTGGGAAGTAGGTGAATGCCAGCAGCCCGCGGGCCAGGAGGAAGCCCAATCCGGCCACCGCGCGGTGTCGGATCGACCAGACAGTCCGTCGAGAGACCAGCCAGAGCGCCGTGCCGGTGGCGACCATGACCGCGATGCCGATCACGAAGCCGGTCCAGGTCTCGCCGCCCAGATTGCTCGCGAGCGCGACAACGAGGGTCGCTACGAGCACCACCAGGACCGGCATCCGGCGGCGGTCCGTCACGACGGGCGGTGCGGCCCGACGTCCGACCAGCGCGGCCGCCACCAGGAGCCCGACCACGATCACGGCCGACACAACAAGCTGCGGCAGGCTTCCGGTCCGGGACTCCGGGTCGAGGAGGACCAGGGCTGCGGCGCCCAGATAGACGACCAGCGCGACGACCGTGCCGACCGGGCCGAGCCAGGGCTGCCGCGACCGGTCCGGTGCCCAGGCCTCGGCCAGTGCGACGGGCGCGCCGAAGCTGTAGATGACATGACCGAGGACGAAGTTGTAGGCGTTGTAGGCACTGATCCTGAGCGCGGGGACAAGAGTCGCCTCGCGGCTCTCCTCCCAGCCCTGATAGCCCAGATAGTCCGTGCTGAACATCGACTGGTCGATGAGGCAGGCCTGGGTCACGCCGAGCGCGGCGAAGACCAGCAACAGACTCGGCCAACCCCACCCCCGGCGGCGTACGACATCTCGAGCGAGCAGCGCAGGGGCACCGTAGAGCGCGCCGAAGAAGACGATCGAGAAGGCGACGCCGGCCGGGTCGCCGGTCTCCCCGCCGTACGCCGCGAGTAGTTCGGCGCCGACCGCACACAGCACGACCAGTCCGAGGACCCCTGGCCAGCGGCGCCCGGCTCGGGCTGGATCGGATGCGGCCCGCTGCGAGTTGATGCGAGACATACCCATAATGGAACATCAACGTTCCAAAATAGGCAAGCGCTGTGCGCTACGATCCCCATCGTGCCTCCCAACAGACCGACGAAGGCCGATCGCACTCGGCGCGACATCATCGCGGCGGCCATTGAGGTCTGGGCCGGCGACAACGCCGCCTCCCTCGGCGAGGTGGCCGATCGGGCCGGCATCGGACGAACCACGCTCAATCGCTACTTCACCGACCGCTCACTCCTGGTCCGGGCCGTCGATGACGAGTGCCGAGCCCGCTACGCCGCTGCTGTCGATCGTGCCCGACCGGTCGAGGACAGCGGTCGGGACGCGCTGCTGCGCATCTGCACCGAACTGCTCCAGCTCGGCCCGGTGCTCGGTCTGGTGTTCGCGGACAACGCATTGGTGGATCCGGACTCCTGGGACGGTGAAGGGGAGAGCCCGCTGGGTGCGGTGATCGACCGCGGTCATCGAGACGGCTCGCTGGCTGTCGATCTGCCCGCGGACTGGGTCGGCACCTTCGTCTGGACCTCGCTGTTCGCCGCGCATCTGGTGGTCAGCACCGGAAGCAGGACCTGGCACGAAGCGGCGGGGTTGCTGACCCGGACACTGACCGCCGGAGTGGCTGGGAGGATGACCTCATGAGCCCTGTGAGACCGACAGACTTTGCCTCGCTGTACGCCCACGGGTTCGCGCGCGTTGCTGCCTGCACCACCGACGTCTACGTGGCCGATCCGGCGCGCAATGCCGCCAGCGTGATCGAGGTCGCCCGCCGTGCCGCCGGCGAAGGGGTGGCGGTCGTGGGGCTGCCGGAGCTGACGCTCACCGGGTACGCGGTGGAGGA
>JASGEZ010000118.1:0-15151 GCA_047605905.1 Microlunatus sp. | reverse complement strand
GCTCCCGCCCGACTCGACAACGGCCTCGAAGAACCAAGAGAACCACAGCGTTACCGGACGGCCACGACCCCATTTTCAGCCCGGAACGGGCGCACCACCAGGTGCACAACGACTCGACAGAAGTTCGGCTTGTCGGAAGATCCGCCTTCGGCTTGTCAGGAGTGGGCGGCGGCTCGGCGATTGAGCTCGGCGATCGCATCGAGGGCATATTGGCCGTCACCGGTCTGGATGCCCATCAGCATCCGGTGCTCCAGGTCGGCCGGCTCCTCGACCGGGCGATCGACTGGAACCAGCAGCACCTGAGCCCAGGCATCGCCAGGGCGGAGCACCACCCGACTTACCTGTGACCAGGGATAACGATGCTTGCTCAAACCGTTGCGGAAGTAGAGTTCGTCGGGCTCGGCCCGTACGACGCCGCTACCGATGACGAACAACGCGCCCACGAAGAAGACGAGAATGCCCAGCAGCGTCATTGCCTGGGACAGCGTGAACTCGGCCTTGAGATTGGCCGGCAATGCCACCCAGAACAGACCACTCAGGAACACCAACGCGAGCGAAGCAACGGTGACCAGGACCCGCAACCGGGTCGAGCGGTAGACGATCGTGCGGTCTGCTGACTCGGTCATCACAGTCTGCAGGCCGCGATGTCGGTGACCAGGATGGCCCGAGCGCCGATGGCCCACAGATCGTCCATGATCTGCTGCGCCTCGGTACGCGGCACCATCGCACGGACGGCCAACCAGCCTTCCTTCGCGAGCTTGGCGACCGTCGGCGACTCCAGGCCGGGCGTGATCGAGCAGGCCAGATCGACGTGCTCGTCGCTGACGTCGTAGTCCATCATCACGTAATTGCGCGCGACCAGGACGCCGTTGAGCCGGCGCTGCAGCTGGCCCAGACCGACGGGCGGCTCCGCATCCCGACGCTTGATCAGCACAGCCTCGGAGTGCAGGATCGGCTCCCCGAACAGCTCCAGACCGGCCTGGCGCAGCGTCGTACCGGTCTCCACCACGTCGGCGATCGCGTCGGCCACCCCGAGGCGGATGGCGGTCTCCACCGCACCGTCGAGGGTGATCAGTCGGGGATGGATCCCGTGACCGGCCAGATAGCCACCTACCAGACCCGGGTACGACGTCGCGAGCCGGCGTTCGTGGAGATCCTCGATGGTGTGCTGGGTGCCGGCCGGGGCGGCGAAGCGGAACCTGCTGCGGCCGAATCCGAGCGCTATCACCTCGTCGGCGTGGGCGCCGGAATCAATCAGCATGTCGCGGCCGGTGATCCCGACGTCGAGGGTGCCCTCCCCCACGTACACAGCGATGTCGCGCGGTCTCAGATAGAAGAACTCGACCCCGTTGGCCTCGTCGAGCAGCACCAACTCCTTGGGATCGGTGCGCTGGGCGTATCCGGCCTCACGCAGCATCTGCGCGGCGGCTTCGGAAAGCGAGCCCTTGTTGGGCACCGCGATCCTGATCAAGGAGTTCGAACTCACGGCGGCCATCTTAGGCGGGTGCACGAGGCGGTCCGACGGCCTCACAGCTGGCGGTACACGTCGTCCGGACTCAGATCGAGTGCCAGCATCAGGACCTGCAGGTGATAGAGCAGCTGGCTGATCTCGAGCGCGGCATCGTCCCGCGACTGATACTCGGCGGCCATCCAGACCTCGGCTGCCTCCTCGACGATCTTCTTGCCGATCTCGTGGACGCCGGCCTCGACACGCTTGACCGTCGACGACTCGGGGTCACCGGCCGCCACCTTCGCGCTCAGCTCGGCGTACAGGTCCTCAAAGCTCTTCCCGGCCACGGGTCGTCACCCTATGCCACCTCGAACTTCTGTCGAGCTAGCCACATCTGACGTGGATAGCTCGACAGAAATCCGGTCAGACAGGGTCAGAGTTTGACACCGAGGAGGGCGTCGACGGCTTGGGCCACCTGGGCCGGGGCGTACGCATCGTCGCCGTCGATCGCTGTCGAAGCACCCGCCCAGCCGTCGACCGCGGCCAGGGCAGCCGGGGCGTCGAGATCGTTGGCCAGTGCCGCGCGGATCGCGCTGACCACCTCGTCGGCATTGAGTGCGGCATCGAGCCGGACGGCTTCGCGCCACCGGTCGAGCCGATCGACGGCCGCGGTCAGTACGTCGTCGGTCCACATCCAGTCGTCGCGGTAGTGCTGGGAGAGCAGCGCCAGCCGGATCGCCATCGGGTCGACCCCGGCAGCCCGCAGCCGGGAGACGAGCACCAGGTTGCCCTTCGACTTCGACATCTTCTCCCCGTCCAATCCGACCATGCCGCTGTGTGCATACACCTGCGCGAAGGGCTCCCCGGTCGCGACCCGGCCCTCGGAGGCACACATCTCGTGGTGCGGGAAGATCAGGTCGGAGCCGCCGGCCTGGACGTCGAAATCGGTACCGATCCGGTTGAGCGCAATCGCCGTGCACTCGATGTGCCAGCCGGGGCGGCCGGCCCCGAAGGGCGACTCCCATCCTGGTTCTCCGGGCCGTTGCATTCGCCAGACCAGACAGTCCAGCGGGTTCTTCTTGCCGGGCCGATCGGGGTCGCCACCGCGTTCGGCGAAGATCGACAGCGCCGCCTCCTCGTCGAGGTGGGAGAGCGAGCCGAACGCCGCGTCACTGTCCTGAGCGAAGTAGAGATCCGGGTACTCGGGGTCGTCGACGGCATAGATCGCACCCTTGGCCTGCAGGTCCTGGATCAGCGCGACGACCTCGGAGATGGACTCGACCGCACCCACATAGTGAGCGGGCGGGATCACGTTCAACGCGGTCATATCGGTCCGGAACAGCTCGGTCTGATCGGCGGCCAGTTCCTGCCAGTCGACGCCGGTCGCGTCTGCGCGTTCCAACAAGGGATCGTCCACATCGGTCACGTTCTGCACGTAGACGACATCCAGTCCGGCATCGCGCCAGACCCGGTTGAGCAGATCGAAGGAGACGTAGGTGTTGGCGTGGCCGATGTGGGTGGCGTCGTACGGAGTGATGCCGCACACGTAGAACCGCGCTGGCCGATCGTCACCCTGAGCGGGCCCGGCGGGCACCAGTTCCTGTCGCGCCGTGTCGAACAACCGTAGGCCCGGCTGCTCCGCAACACGGTCGAGCCGGGGCACCTCAGGGGCGGTCCATGCGCGCATGACGGCAACCCTAACTGCCCGGAATCAGAAGGGTGGCCAGGGAATCGCTGGGTAATACCCACGCTGCGGCCGTGGGAATCGGCCTCGCTGCAGCAGCCACTCGGCGCGCGACCAGAGCTCCTCGATCTCCGGCTCGGCCAGCAGCTCATAGAGCCGCTCCGGAGTCTCGTCCCGCACCCGGCGTACGGCACTGAGCTCGTTCTCGGTGAGATCGGCGCCGGCCCACCCCCACAGCAGCGTCCGCAGCTTCGGGTCGGTGTGGAAGCACACACCGTGATCGACCCCGAACACGTGCCCCCGGCTGCCGAGGATGTGGCCGCCTTTGCGATCGGCGTTGTTGACCAGCACGTCGAAGAGCGCCATCCGGCGCAGCGGAGCCGAGTCGGCGTGAATCACCGAGACCGGTCGCTCCTGGGCGTCCTCTCCCTCGAACACCGCGAACCAGCCCTCGGCCGGCACCTGATCACTCGGCACCAGATCGACCAGCGCATCGGTCTCCGTGGCGTCGGCGTCGACCCAGGCCTGCAGCGAGCCGGGGCCGAGCGGGCCGTCGATCAGCACGGTGACCGGTACGACGTCGAAGCCGCCTGCCCGCGACACCTCGTACGCCGCCACCTCCCGCAGCCCGAGGGTGCCGGTCGGGAAGTCCCACAGCGGCCGTTCCCCGCGGGTGGGCTTGTAGACGCACTCCAGCTGGCTGGTGTCGGTGGTCAGCACCGCGATGTAGGTGGCGTTGGAGGCGTTCGCCAGCCGCCCCGCGATCTGCAACTCGCCGTCGGCGAGCACCGCGCTCAGGGCCGGGTGGCGCCGCGCGGCATCAGTATCCAGCGAGGCCGAATCGAGCGACGGGGAATCGGGCACCAGGGTCAGGCACCGAAGAGCGGTCGCCGATAACCGTTTGCGCGCGGACAGACATGCCCGGCCGGATCCAGCGGCTGGAGACAGAACGGGCACGGTGGGCGTCCGGCGGCGACGAGTGCCTGGGCGCGAGCGACGAAATCACGCGCATACCCGGGGGTGATCTTGACCACGAACACCTCGTCGGCGTTCACCTCGTCACTGCCTTCCAGTGCGGCGGCCGCGGCAGCCGAAAGCCCGAGGTCGTCGACGTCATCCTCGTCGTCGGCGAGGTCGGAGTCGACATTGGAGAACAGCTCGATGACGATCTTGTGGATCTCGGCGTCCCAGGCGATCGTCATGGTGCCGACCCGGAACTCCTCGGTGATCGGCGCGTCGAGCGGACCGGTGTCGGTGGGCCTGTCGTGTGCCGGTGGGACCTGAGCGGCAGGACCGCTGCGCCGCAACACCTCGTCGAGCACCTTGTCGAGATGCTCGGCCAGCACCGAGACCTGCTGCTTCTCGACCACCACGGAGGTGATCCGGTTGCCCTCACGGGCCTGCAGGAAGAACGTACGCTCCCCCGGCTGGCCGACCGTGCCGGCCACAAACCGGTCCGGGGAGTCATAGCGGTGGACCAGGATCGCCATATCGCTCAGCCTAGCCCGCTTCGGCATTCGAATCCTGCGCACCGAGACCGCCGCCGACCGGCGCATCGTCGGCAGCAGACCGGCTGCGTCGGGTCCGCCGCGAGCGCTTGGCCGCCGGTTTCCGGGGCGGGAACATCCCGGCCAGGTCGCCACCGGCCGAGTTCATGGTCACCACGTACGGCCGCGCGGTGGTGTAGCGGATCACCGAGACCGAGGCCGGGTTGACCAGGATCCGCTGGAAGGTATCCAGATGGGTGCCGAGCGCGTCGGCGAGGATCGCCTTGATCACATCGCCGTGGGAGACGGCGACCCACACCGCTTCCGCACCGTGTTCGGCAGTGACATCGGCGTCCCAGGCCCGGACCGCGCCGACGGCACGGGCCGCCATCTCGGTCATCGCCTCACCGCCCGGGAAACGCACCGCCGAGGGCTGCTGTTGCACCGTTTGCCAGAGGCTTTCCTTGGCCAGTTCCTTGAGTGGGCGACCGGTCCAGTCCCCGTAGCCGCACTCGGTGAGCCGGGACTCGACGCTGTTCGGCACCGGGTCGGCACGAGCCGCCAGCAAGGCGTGGGCCGTCTGGCGGCACCGTTGCAGGGGCGAACTGATGAGCCGCGTCACCGGTATCGGGGCCAGCCGCTCCCCCAGCATCGCCGCCTGCTGACGACCCACCTCGTCCAACTCCACACCGGGGCTGCGACCGGCCAGGATCCCGGTGGAGTTTGCAGCCGTCCGTCCGTGACGAACCAGCAGGACCGTGGCCATAGTCCGACCCTAGTCGGTGAGGGAGGCGCTCAGGCGATGCCGAGTCAGGAGACGACCTTGGACTTCTGCACTGCTGTCAGCAGATCGACCAGCGCGTCGTTGTAGAACTTGTAGGTCGGCGGATCGTAGGCATGCCAGTCGAAGACCTGTCCCGCCCGCACCGCCGGCAGCTTCGGCCACAGCTTGAGCTTCTCCAACGAGGCGCGCGTCGCGTCGCGGTCGCGCGCATCGACCAGAATGACATCTGCGGGGTAAGTGTCGATCTGTTCGGCAGCGAGCTCCTGCCACCAGAAGATGCCGTCGCCCTTCGGCACGACGAAATCGAGACCGAGACCACCGTAGTAGGTCAGATCAGGATTCGGCTTCGGCTGCGCCACCATGATGCCGTCGACGGCATCTGCGACGGCCATGATCTTCAGGCCAGGCTTCTCCTTCGCCGCAGCCTCGATCTGCTGGGAAAGATCGTTGAATCGCTGACGCTGCTCCAACAGGTCAACGCTGCCCAAGTCGCCGCCGAGAGCCCTGCCGAGCTCCTGAAACCGGTCGAACTGGGTCAGCAGTGGCGCTGTGTTGTCGAGCCCGAGTACAGGCGCGATGGCCTCGACCTTCGCCCTCTGCTCCTCGCTGATGCCGTACAACGTGTTGTCGGTGGAGTCGTAGCTGGTGATGATCACCTGCGGAGCGACCTTGCTCAGCAGCTCAAGATTGAGCTCGCCGTAGGTTTCTCCAATGACCTCCATCCCGGTCACATCCGCAAAACGCAGCTGGGTGTCGTCCTTGATCGGATGCCAGGTGAAGATCCCGGCCGGTTTGATGCCGAGCTCGGCCAGCGCGGCTGTCGCCGTGGAGAAGGCGACCAACGTGTCGGGCCGGGCCGGCAGGGTGATCGTCTGCTTCCGATCGTCGACGAACGTCCAGGTCTGATCGGCGGACTCCGATGGCGAACTGCCGGCTCGATCGTTGGCGCAGCCATCCAGCAGCAGTCCGCCGACCAGCAGCGAACCGCCCGCCAGCAGGGAACGCCGGGTCAGTTGAGAGGTCGTACGCATAAGGCGAGGCTACGCTAATGCCAGCGGAAGATAGCGCCCACCTAGGTGGCCGAGCAGGTCGCCGTTGTCCGAGCTGATCTCGAGTTGATCGATCCGGGCCGTCAGCAGGGTCGACCAGCCCAGCGTCCGTGACTCGATCACGGTCGCCCCCAACCACCCGGCTGCGTCGGCCAGCACCGGGCCGTAGTCGGTGTCGGTCCAATCCGCCAGCTTGAACGGCCCGCCCGGGGCCGGCGCCAGGCCCGCAAAGGCATCGGGAAGTCCGCGATGTCGCCAGCCGAGCAGGCTGACGGCGACCTTGCTGCCGTCTCCCGCTTCCCCTTCGCCGGTGATCGCCTCGGTCAGATCAGCATCGGGGTCGAGCAGACCCACCAACGCCGGCTCCGGTCCATCGGCAAGGAGCACCGAGGACACCGTCCAGCCGACCGGCCGCGAGGCGGCGTACGCGGTCCACAGGGTCACGGGCGCCGGCATCCGCCCCCGGAACCGCCGCAGCGGGCTGCGTTCGCCTTCAGATGGCAGGAACGGGTGGTGATGGTGGATGGTCACGAGACATTTGTAGCCGGGCGTCTGACTCTTTCGCACTCGCGTTGCCGGACCCACGCTCAGGTCACGCTGGGAGCCACGACCGTGAGGGAGATTTTGGCCACAGTTCGCGCTCATCATCAATTTGGTCGGATGGACCATCTACGGTGGTGCGGGCCCCTCGCGGGCATCACAACGAAAGGATGGCGATGGGCTGGCTCGAGGCACTCGTACTGGGCATCGTGCAGGGACTGACCGAGTTCCTCCCGATCTCCTCCAGTGCACATCTGTCCATCATCGGCCAGTTCTACGGCGGCAAGGACCCCGGTTCGGCGTTCACGGCGATCAGCCAGCTCGGCACCGAGACAGCGGTGATCATCTATTTCCGCAAGGACATCTGGAAGATCATCGAGCACTGGTGCTTGGCACTGGTCGGAAAGATCGACCGCAACGATCCCGAAGCCCGGATGGGCTGGTTGGTGATCATCGGGTCGATCCCGATCGTGGTGCTGGGCCTGCTGTTCCAAGACCAGATCGACCACACCCTGCGCAACCTCTGGATCACTGTGGCCATGCTCGCCGGCTTCGGCATCGTGATCGGGATCGCGGATCACTTCACCAAGAACATCCGCCCTCTGGATTCCCTCACCTGGGGACACGGCATCCTCTACGGCTTGGCTCAGTCCCTGGCACTGATTCCCGGCGTGTCCCGCTCCGGCGCGACCATCGCGGCCGGACTCGCACTGGGCTACAAGCGTGAGGCGGCCGCCAAGTACGCGTTCTTGCTGGCCATCCCCGCCGTCGTCGGTTCCGGCTTCTTCAAACTCTTCGACATCTCCTCCGACCCGGTCGAGCCGGCCTGGGGTCCGATCATCCTGGCCACCGTGGTGGCTTTCGGCGTGGGCCTGGCGGTCATCCACTGGCTGCTGAAGTATGTGAGCACGCACACCTTCAAGCCATTTGTGATCTATCGCCTCGGCCTGGCCGCGCTGGTCACAGTCCTGCTGCTGACCGGCGTGCTGCAGCCACTGCCGAGCGCATAAGTCTGCCGGCGGGTCGCCGGCATGGCAGGATTGCTCCACCGTTTGCCCGGTTCACTCGAACCGTGGAGACGCGTCGGCCAACGGGGGTGAGAGATCGGTGACTGTCATCGACGATCTTGCCGACCGCACGGATGCCGACCTGATCGAGGCGACTCGCGCCGGCGACGATCAGGCGTACGCCGAGTTGTGGACCAGACACCACCCGGCGGCGCTGCGCCAGGCTCGAGCATTGACCAACAACGACCCGGAAGACCTGGTCAGCGAAGCCTTCAGCAGGATCCTGGTGGTGTTGCGCGGCGGCGGCGGTCCGGACACCGCCTTCCGGCCGTATCTCCTCACCTCCGTTCGCCGGTTGAGTATCGACCGCGCCAAGAGTGCTCAGCAACGCGAGGTGCCGACCGGCGAGGAATCCGACCTCGACCTGCCGACCCAGGAGAGTCTCGAGAGTCAGCATGTCGAGGGGGTTGATGCCGCACTGGCCTGGTCGGCCTGGAGTTCGCTGCCGGAACCGACACGAGCTCTGCTCTGGCACGCCGTCGTCGAGGAAGAGCGGCCCGCGGACATCGCTCGGACCCTTGGCGTCTCGGCCAACAGCGTCGCCTCCCGGACGAAGCGGGCCAGGGAACGGCTCCGCCAGGCATACCTGAGCGAGCACGCTGCGGCGACCGACGACGAGGAGTGCCGGCGGGTCCGGGCCCGGCTCGGCTCCTATGTCCGGCGCGCCGTCAGCCCACGTGGTAGCCGCCAGATCCGCGATCACTTGCACACCTGCGTTGACTGCCGGGCTGCGTACGCCGAGGTCCGCAATGTCGACAGCATGGTGCTCGGGGTCGTGGCCACCATCATCACTGGGGCGGCAGCGTTGTACGCCGTCTCCCGGGTACTGGTCCCGACAACCGCGGCGGCAGCAACCATTGCCTCGGCTTCCGGAACCGGCGGAACTGGAAGCGGCGTCGCGGCCGCCGGGTCGGGATCAGGAGGGGCCTCGGCCGCAACCGGAGCGGTGGACAAGTCACTACCCTCCAGGGTTGCCCAAGTGGCCAGCACCCCCGCGGGACGGGTGCTGATCGCAGTGACGGCGGTCGCGACCGTGACGGCGGTCGCCGTGACGGCGTTTGCCCGGCAACCACCGCCCTCACCGTCCAGCACCGACCCGGTGGCCCCACCTCCCTCGGCCGCGCCCAGTTCCGCACCGCCCAGCAGCGAGCCGCCGGCTACCACACCGCCGACGAAGAAGGTAAAGACGACGACAGCGGCCACCAAAGCGCCGGCGCAACAGGCTCTCGACCTCCCCGTCGACGTCCCGGTGCCGACGAACCCGCCGGTGGTCCGGCAACGCACCGTGCGCAGCACGCCGAGTCCGACGCGTTCGACGACGGCGCCGGCCAAGCCGACGCGGAAACCTACACCGGCCCACACCCCGCAACCGGTCCCCACCGCAACGCCAACCCCGACGCCCACACCGACCCCGACACCCACGCCAACGGCGACACCCACGCCTACCCCCACCGAGCCGGTCGAGACCACGTGCGAGTTCGATCCCGCGCCCATCGGTTCGATATATCGCGCTGTGCTGGAGGTGCCCGAAGGGTTCTTGCTCATCTCGGTCAAGGACATCCACGACGGGAATCCGTACGAGCATCTCGACGAGCAGAGCCGGACCTTCAACGAACTGGTGAGGGCGGACGAACCGCCGGACGATATGAAGATGCTGACGGTGATCGTCCTGCGAGTCGGTGAGGGTGAGGGCAAGCTGGAGGCCACCTTCTCCACGTCAGACGACCAATCACTCGGGACTGGCAGCTGCGCGCTCAAATAGGTCTACAGGACATGACCGAGATCACATCAACTATCGCCGACGTTCTTCGCCGAAGTCGCGACACAGTCCGCGACTCACCTCGTCTGTATCTATGAGCGGCGAGGTGGTGGGTGATCAAGGGGGCATCATCCGCATCGAGCCGCCAGGGGATGCGCCCTCCGCGGCCCGGCCAGGCCGCGGAACAGTCGGTGGTGAGTGATGGGACCCAGCCGCTCACCACCGGCTCGCGGCGATACGCCTCCCATCAGAGCGCGTGGCTACGCCCCGACGAGGGCCAGCTCCAGCGCTTCGGCGGCCGTGGTCAAGGCGGCGAGTTTTTCCTCCATCGACTTTCCGTACGGCACCACCGCCGCCGTCGTGACACCGGCCTCGGCGAACTCCGTCAGCCGATCGGCGATCCGCTCCCTACTTCCCAACAGCGAGGTCGAGTCGATGAACTCATACGGCACCGCCGCCATCGCGTCCCGGGGGCGGCGCGCCAAATAGAGATCCTGCACAGTGGCGGCGGCCTCCGCATAGCCCATCCGCACCGCCAGGCGGTTGTAGAAGTTCTTCTCCCGGCTGCCCATGCCACCGACATAGAGGGCCGCATATGCGCGGACCGGATCGGCGCACGCCCGGGGATCGTCGCCGACCACCAGCGGAATCGTAGCCACCACATCGAACCCGTCGCGGTCCTTGCCGGCTGTTGCCCGGCCGGCTGCGACATGACTCAGCTGCTCGTCGGCGAATCCGGGAGCGAGGAAGATCGCCAGCCAGCCGTCGGCGATCTCACCGGTCAACTCGAGGTTCTTGGGACCGACCGCGGCCAGGTAGATCGGGATCCGGTCCGCGCGGGGCGCGATCGTGAGCTTGAGGGCCTTGCCGGGGCCATCCGGCAGGGGCAGCTGATAGGTGTGGCCGTCATAGGCCACCGTCTTGCGGCTCAGGGCGAGCTTGACGATGTCGACGAACTCTCGAGTCCTGGCCAGCGGACGGTCGAAGCGCACGCCATGCCAGCCCTCCGACACCTGCGGCCCGGAGACCCCCAGACCCAGCCGGAACCGGCCCTCGCTGAGCAGGTCCAGGCTGGCTGCGGTCATCGCCGTCATCGCCGGCGTACGCGCCGGGATCTGCATCACGGCCGAACCGATCCCGATCGTCGAGGTCTGCGCGGCCAGCCAGGCGAGCACGGTCGGGCTGTCCGAGCCGTACGCCTCCGCCGCCCACACCACCTCGTAGCCGAGAGATTCCGCGTGCCGGGTCAGCGCGAGCTGACCCCGTGCATCGTCGGCGCCGACCATGTAGCCCAGGTTCAGTCCAAGTCGCATCCTCCGAACCTAGTGCCCCAGCCCGCTAGTCTCTCCGATCATGGAGACGCGTCGGGTCGGAACCAGCGGACTGCGGACCTCGCGGCTCGGTCTCGGAACCCTCACCTGGGCTCGGGACACGCCCGAGGAGCAGGCCCGGGGGTTGCTGGAGGCATTCGTGGAAGCCGGCGGCACCCTGATCGACACCGCGGCCGCGTACGGGGCCGGCGACGCCGAGCGGCTCGTCGGCAAACTGGTCGCCGAGGTGTCGCGGCGCGAGGATGTCGTGATCGCCACCAAGGCCGGGTTCGTGGTCCGGGACGGCAAGCGAGTGGTCGACACCTCTCGGCGGGCACTGTTGCGTGACCTGGCCGGATCCCTGGAGCGGCTCGGTACCGACTATGTCGACCTGTGGCAGATCCATGCGTGGGGTGAAGCGCCGATCGAGGAGACGCTCAGCGCCTTGGACCACGCGGTCCGCCAGGGCATGGCGCGCTATGTGGGGGTCAGCAACTTCGTCGGCTGGCAGACGGCGCAAGCGGCGACCTGGCAGCGGGCTGTGCCGGGCCGGACCACGCTCGCCAGTGTCCAGGTGGAGTATTCGCTGCTCGCTCGACGAGCCGAGATGGAGGTGCTCCCGGCCGCGCAGACCTTCGGCCTGGGGGTGTTCCCCTGGTCACCGCTGGGTCGTGGGGTGCTCACCGGGCAGTATCGAGCGAGGATCCCCAAGGAATCGAGGGCCGCATCCGATCACTTCGCCTGGTTCGTCCAGCCCTATCTCGAACAACGCAGCAGGGGCGTGGTCGAGGCCGTCGCGCGGGCGGCCCAGGGACTCGACCTGACTCCGTTGCAGGTGGCCTTGCTGTGGGTACGCGATGCTCCCGGGGTGACCGCTCCCCTGCTCGGAGCCCGGACGGCCGGACAACTGGCCCCAGCGCTGGCCACGGAGGAACTGACGCTCCCCGACGAGATCGTCTCGGCCCTCGACGACGTGTCGGGCGGACCTAATCTGCTCAGACCGTCAGCGGCACGCGGATGATCTTGCGACGGATCCAGACATCTCTGGTGCCGTCTCGGTAGCGACGCAGCCGGGTCAGTTCCCAGCCGCCGTACTCGGCGTGATCGGTCAGCAACTTGCGCACCGCACTGCGCGGCAGCATGCGGTCCAGCCGGACCTTGGTCTCCTCGTATTCGACGACACGGGTGCCCATCGCGGTCCAGCCTAGCGATCTCTCACGCCTGATCGAGGAACCGGTCGAGCACCCGGCAGCCGAACGTCAGCGACGAGATCGGCACCCGCTCGTCGACGCCGTGGAACAGGCTGACGAAGTCCAGGTCGGGCGGCAGCTTGAGCGGTACGAAGCCGAAGCAGCGGATGCCCAGCCGGTTCCATGCCTTGGCGTCGGTACCGGCGCTCAACAGGTACGGCACGGTGCGCGCGCCGGGGTCCTCGGCGGCCAGACATGCCTGCATCGCCTCGACCAGGGCGCCGGCGAACTCGGTCTCCACGCTCGGATGATCGACCAGCACCTCGTACCGGACCTTGTCACCGAGCAGTTCGGTGATGGTGGCGTAGAACTCGTCGCGCCCACCCGGCACGAACCGGCCGTCGATCGCGGCGGTCGCCCGACCGGGAATCACGTTCTGCTTGTAGCCCGCCCGCAGCATCGTCGGGTTGGCGGTGTTGGCCATGGTGGCGCCGACCATGCGGGCAATGCTGCCTAGCCGGGCCAGCGTCTCCTCGACCCGATCGGGATCCAGCTCGATCTCGAACGCCCGCGACACCGCATCCAGGAAGGCGCGCTGAGTGTCTGTGATCCGATGCGGCCACTCGTAGTTGCCGATCCGGGCGACGGCGCCGGCGAGTTCGGTGACGGCATTGTCGTCGTGCCGGAACGAGCCGTGCCCGGCCTGGCCGTCGGCAACCAGGTTGAGCCAGGCCATTCCCTTCTCCGCGGTCTGGACCAGATAGAGCCGGAGGTCGTCGGCGACGGTCAGCGAGAAGCCGCCGACCTCCCCGATCGCCTCCGTGCAGCCCTCCAGCAGATCGGGGCGGTTCTCGACCATCCAGACCGCACCCTTGGCGCCGCCCGCCTCCTCGTCCGCGGTGAACACCATCCTGATCGGCCGTCTGGGTGCGCACCCGGCGCGGGCCCGGGCTCGTACGACGCTGAGCAGCATCGCGTCGAAGTCCTTCATGTCGATCGCACCCCGGCCCCAGATGCAGTCGTCGATCACCTCGCCGGCGAAAGGATCCACCGACCAGTCGGCAGCAGCGGCCGGCACCACGTCGAGATGGCCGTGAATCAGCAGTGGGCTCAGACTCGGGTCGACTCCCTCGGGCTCCCAGTGCGCGACGAGCGAGGTACGCCCGGGCTCGGACTCCACCAGCTCGGAGGAGATCCCGACCTCGTCCAGGCGAGCAGCCACGTACTCCGCGGCAGCGCGCTCCCCCGGCCCTGGGTCCGGACCATAGTTGCTGGTGTCGATCCGGATCAGCTCTCGGCAGAGGTCGACCACCTCCTCGTCGCAGGCGAAGGTGCTGGTGCTCGTCGGAACGGGCTCGCTCATCGGGCCATCATCGCCCACGTCCCGCCCTCTCGTCCCGCACCCTCCGGAATGTTCGGCAACACCATCCGGGCTTGCTATAGTTCTCGTCGCTGTCCGGCCAGGGCAGCGAGGTCCGGGTGGCGGAATAGGTAGACGCGCTAGCTTGAGGTGCTAGTGCCCCTTATACGGGCGTGGGGGTTCAAGTCCCCCCTCGGACACTCTAGGTTTTTCCTTGTGCACAAGGAACACTCACGATTCTGAGTCGAGTGCTGTCGGGCTCTTGGCCATCGTCCTCGGCTCTGACGAAACGCGCGCAGAACTCCCTGCCGCTCATCTTCGCTCAAGATCCCCGTGAACGGGGTGTTCTGGCGGAGCTCAGCGGACCATTCATCCTCGGCCACGAGGACTCGTGCGACCACCTCGACGCCACCGTCCAAGACCTTCTCCCAACCGTCGAAGTAGCGTCGGGCCTTTGGCGCAGCAGCACGCGAAGCAGCCAGAGGGACTTCCGCTTCTCCTCGGTGAGCGGCGTAGCCAGCATGGCGTCGACGGCCACCCGTCAACCACCACAAACGCAAGCACTCAACTGGACAACGTCGGCTGGGCGCGCAGCAGATGCAGGGTGGACTGGTAGTGCTCGGTGACGTGACCGCCGAGTTGTTCGGCCGCCGCCTGCGCTGCAGCGGCTTCCTCGGTCGTCCAGTTGCTGAAGGTCTTGAACAGGCGGCCGATCTGCTGGGCGCTCAGGTCGATCGACCAGCGCCAGTGTTCGGTGCGCACGGGCTCGAACGAGCCGCCGGATGCCAGCTCCTCCATGGTGGGTCGCTGGTCCCGGCTCCGGCCCACCTCAGGGTCATCACGTCTCGCCACGATCTCGTAGACCCGGCGGCGGAACGGGGCGCTGTCGAGAGGGGATGCGAGCTGCCGACCGGGTTCGAGTGCGACAACGTCGCTACCTCGGTTGAGAAGCTCTCTGGTGGCGAGTCCGGCGCCGGCACCGATCTCGAGCACACGGATGCCTGGACCGATGACGCCTTGGCTTTCGAGCGTCTCGTAAATGACCTCGGGATAGGGTGGCCGGGCGGCAGCGTACTCCGCAGCCATCTTTTCGAAGTGCATTCCGGACACGCTCCCAACGCTATCGTCGTGTCGTTGCGAAGTGCCCCCTCACCTATGCCGCGTCGTCGGGCGTCGGATCGACTTCTCGGCAGACCTCTCATCGCAGACAGGAGCACGATGGCCACGCTTGGCGTCATGACCACCGAGGTCGACGGGCCCAGCTTGGGGTCGATCGCCGACCGGATCGCTGCACTGGGCGTCAGTTGCGTGCAGTTGCAGCTCGGCTCGGTCGTGCGGGACATCCCCACGATCGACGCGCTGCTGTACGGCCTCGACGCGCTCGGCGACAAGATCGACGACGATCTCGCTTCCTACAGCCGGGAGGTGCTGGCCGCGCGCGGTATCGAGATCGCCGCAGTCGACGGCACCT
>JASGEZ010000117.1:0-28939 GCA_047605905.1 Microlunatus sp. | reverse complement strand
GGCAGGCTGACACTCAGCTTCATACCTTGATGCTACTTGGGTAGCACCCTGCGAGCTAGAGCGCCATCGGAAGTCGGGCCGGATCCCAGCCCAGCTCCGCGATGGCCCGGTCGAAGGCGTACCGGTCCGTCATACCGGCGACGTACGCGACCGCGGTGCGGACCGGATCGTCGGCGGCGACGTCGAAGGAGGTCGGGCTCGGCATCGCTCCAGGATGCTCGAGGTAGAACTCGACCAATGCCCGGAGCACGTCCACCACGGCGCGTGACTGAGCGTTCGAGGCGGGCCGGACATAGATCCGTTCGTAGTTGAACGCCCGCAGCGCGGCCAGAGCCCCGGCCTCGGCCGGCTCCATGCCGACCTCGCCGTAGCGGTCGACGGCGCGGATCACGGCGCGGATGAAGGTGCGCAGCTGATCTCGACGAGTCCGCCCGCAGACCTCGGCGACCTCCGCCGGAATGTCGGCCTCGGTGACGATCCCGGCGTGTACGGCGTCCTCGAGGTCGTGCGCGCAGTAGGCGATCCGGTCAGCCCAGCTGACGATCTCACCCTCGATGGTGCTCGGCGCCGGTCTGGACCAGGAGTGATTGCGGATCCCGTCCAGCGTCTCATCGCACAGGTTGAGGGGGGCGAGCACGACATCCGCGCCCCATGGCCCATGGTCGTAGCCCTCCGGCAGGAAGGGGTCGAGTGCCTCCTCGCTCGCATGTCCGCCGGGACCGTGGCCGCAGTCGTGGCCCAGCGCGATCGCGTCGGCGAGGGCGACGTTGGCGCCGATCCCCCGAGCGATCGAGGTCGCCACCTGGGCGACCTCGATCGCATGCGTGAGCCGGGTCCGCTGGTGATCGCGGGGGTGGACGACGACCTGGGTCTTGCCGGCGAGCCGACGGAAGGCGGTGGAGTGGATGATCCGGTCCCGGTCCCGTTCGAAGCAGGTGCGCTCGGGATCGGGCGTCTCCTCACGAGCCCGATGACCGGCACCGCGAGCCCGGGTGGCCTCGGGCCGAAGCAGCAGGTCCTCCCACTCCTCACGCCGCACTCGGTCCATCACCGCCCCGGGACCGGTCACCGCACGAGAAGTCGCATGGGCACGGACCAGGTGCGTACCGGCGTGTCCCTGCATGGTGGACGCCCACTGCTGCGCCCGCTCGGAGATCTCATCGCCCCCGTTGGACGGATTCAGTTCAGCCACCGGATACCCCGATCTCGGCGTCGGCCAGATCGAGATCAACCGCCAACGGATCGTCCAGCCAGTGCTCCGGCAATGCCACCTTGGCGCGTGGCGAGCCCTGTCGGCCACGAGGCGAGCCGAGTTCACCGACCGGGAACTCCGCGGTTGGGTCCAATCGCGCCAAGGTGGCGTCGAGCTCGTCGAAGGAGGCCACCAGACCGAGAGACCGGCGAGTCTCACCGCCGACCGGGAAGCCCTTGAGATACCAGGCCATGTGCTTGCGCATCTCACGCAGCCCGTGGTGTTCGTCGCTGCAGCCGACCAGCAGTTCCGCGTGCCGGCGGATCATGGTCGCCACCTCGCCGAGCGTCGGCAACTTCGTGGACTCCACCCCTGCGAAGGCATCGACCAGGTCGCGAAACAGCCACGGCCGCCCCAAGCAGCCGCGCCCGATCACCACCCCGTCGGCCCCGGTCTGCCGCACCATCTCCAAGGCGTCCGATGCCTCCCAGATGTCCCCGTTGCCGAGCACCGGGATGGACACGGCCTGCTTCAGCGCGGCGATCGCCTGCCAGTCGGCCTCGCCGGAGTATGCCTGTTGCACGGTCCTCCCATGCAAGGCGATCGCGGCGCAGCCCGCCTGCTCGGCGATCCGGCCGGCGTCGAGATAGGTCTGATGGTCGTCATCGATGCCGATCCGGGTCTTCATGGTGACCGGCACACCGTACGGAGTCGCCGCCCCGACCACCGCGGTCAGGATCGCCTCCAGCCAACGCCGCTTGTACGGCAGTGCCCCTCCCCCGCCCTTGCGGGTCACCTTCGGCACCGGGCAGCCGAAGTTCAGGTCGACATGGTCGACCGCATGCTCGGTGATCAAGATCTCGGTCGCCCGTCCCATGATCGCCGGATCGACCCCGTACAGCTGGACCGAACGAACCTTCTCCCCCGGATCGAACTGCAACATGCCCAGCGACTTGCGGTCCCCCTCGACGATCCCCCGGCTGGTGATCATCTCGCAGACGAACAGCCCCGCCTGCCCCCCGGCAGGCACCGCCCCCGCCTCCGCCTGCTCCCGGCACAACTGCCGGTACGCCGCATTCGTCACCCCCGCCATCGGCGCCAAAATCACCGGGGTATCGACCCGCAGCTCTCCAAGCCGCAGCCCCCAACTCGGTGGGTCCTCGCGAGCCCAACCACGACCCAACGACGACGAAGCCAAGGTCAGCAGCCCAAGAGTCGTGGTGCTAGATAGTCGGTGACCTTGTCCAGGCTGACCCGCTCTTGCGACATCGTGTCGCGCTCCCGGATCGTCACGGCGTTGTCATCGAGGGTGTCGAAGTCGACGGTGATGCAGAACGGCGTACCGATCTCGTCCTGCCGACGATAGCGGCGGCCGATCGCCTGGGCATCGTCGAAGTCGACGTTCCAGTGCTTCCGCAAGTCCTTCGCCAGGCCCCGAGCCTTGGGTGACAACGCCTCGTTCCGCGACAACGGCAGCACCGCGACCTTGACCGGCGCAAGCCGCGGATCCAGCTTGAGCACGGTCCGCTTGTCGACGCCGCCCTTGGTGTTGGGCGCCTCGTCCTCGGTGTACGCCTCGATCAGGAACGCCATCAGTGAACGCGTCAGACCGGCGGCCGGCTCGATCACGTACGGCACGAAACGGTTGTTGTTGGCCTGGTCGAAGAAGGAAAGATCGGTGCCGGAGTGCTTCGAGTGGGTGCTGAGATCGAAGTCGGTCCGGTTGGCGATGCCCTCCAGCTCGCCCCACTCGCTGCCAGCGAACTGGAAGCGATACTCGATGTCCACCGTCCGCTTGGAGTAGTGCGACAGCTTCTCCTGGGCGTGCTCGTAGTGACGCAGATTGTCCCGGGAGATGCCGAGGTCGACGTACCAGTTGGTGCGCTCGTCGATCCAGTACTGATGCCACTCCTCGTCCGTGCCCGGCACGACGAAGAACTCCATCTCCATCTGCTCGAACTCACGGGTGCGGAAGATGAAGTTGCCCGGGGTGATCTCGTTGCGGAACGACTTGCCGACCTGGCCGATGCCGAACGGCGGCTTCTTGCGCGACACCTGCACGACGTTGCCGAAGTTGACGAAGATGCCCTGTGCGGTCTCAGGACGCAGATAGTGGAGGCCGGTCTCGTCCTCGATCACGCCGAGGAAGGTCTTCAACAGTCCGTTGAACTGACGCGGCTCGGTGTACTCGCCACGGGTGCCGCAGTTCGGGCACGGGATCTCGGTCAACGCGATGGCGTCCGGGTCGGGCAGCCCCTTGCGCTCGGCGAATTCCTCCTGCAGATGGTCGGCGCGATAGCGCCGGTGGCAGTTCAGGCACTCCACCAGCGGGTCGGCGAACGCAGTGAGGTGACCGGAGGCCTCCCATACCTGCTTGGGCAGGATGATCGAGGAGTCGATGCCGACGACGTCGTCGCGGCCGGTGACGACCGACTTCCACCACTGCCGCTTGATGTTCTCCTTCAGCTCGACGCCGAAGGGCCCGTAGTCCCAGGCCGACCGCGTACCGCCGTAGATCTCGCCCGCAGGGAAGACGAATCCCCGTCGCTTGCAGAGGCTGATGACGTTGTCGAGTCGGCTGGTCGGTGCCACGGAAACTTCGCTCCTGAGTTGTCTGTCGTCGACCTCCCCGGCTGAGAGGGCGCGACGGTCAAGCCTAGCCGCCCGGCATCCGGCCGTGCGGAATCTATTTGCCTACCACCTCAGGAACGATAGACCTCACGTCGGTGACCAAGCGTGACCACGACGATGAGCAACTGCCCGTTGTCGATGGTGTAGCTGATTCGATAGTCGCCGACCCTGACCCGGTAGCCAGAGCGCCCAGTCAGCCGGCGCGAGTTGGGCGGACGCGGATCCTCGGCCAGCAGCGCTATCGCAGCTTGCAGCCGTTCTCGATCGGCCTGGGCGATCTTCCTCAAGGCGCGTACCGCGGCCGGTCGGACCTGAATCTCGTACGCGGGCACGGACTAGCTCCAGCCGAGATCCATCTTGACCTGCGCCCATGGCAGATTCGGTCCTTCCTCGGCCATCGCAGCATCGAAGGCGGCGACGTCCTCTGCCTCCTCGAGCGCGTCCAGCGCGCGATGGTAGAACTCTGGGCTCACCACCACGGCGACGACACGGCCACGTCGTTCAAGCAGCACAGCCTCACTTCCGCTGCGATCCACAACCTCGGGCAACTGCGCTCTCGCCTCGGTCACGCTAATCGTCGACATACTCAAAATATACATCCAGATCGCCGAAACGTACAGGTCAGTGCATATCTAGCCGACCCGAGCACACAGCTCTTGATCCCCTTGAGCTACCCGACAACCTCGACTCCCTGGTCCCGCGCTCCCGAGCCAGCCCGTCGTCGAAGGTAGCCAAACGAGCGCCCGTCTCTATCGCCGCCGACAGTACGCAGCAGTCCGGGAGTTTGAGCGATGTGCTCGCTCGGAGTTTCGCCAATGCGAGTAGCTGCCATCGAGCGCTTGTGGCCCAGCTTGCGGTCGCGGAGCCGCGTCAGGTTGGCCGGCTCGGTGTAATCGGGGCCGTAGATGATTCGCAGATACTCCCGGCCGCGGACCTTGAGCCCCGGCTGGAGCACGCCCGATTTGGTCCTGACCAGGTTGGACAGCGGCTTGACCACCATCCCCTCGCCTCCTGGCCCGTCTCCGTCAACCGAGGTCAGCTCGGTCCACCAGTCGACACCCGCCTGGATCTCGCGCTCCGAGGTCAGGTCCACCACCAGTCGCCGGGTGCTCGCGACCAGTTCCGAGTCGACAGCCGCCAACCGATCGGCGAGGTCCAGATGCCACGAGTGCGAACGATCGTGGTATGCCCGACCCTCCGTCGCCAGCAACTGGAACGGTGCGAACCGTACGCCGGCGAGTCCGTCGGTCGGCCAGCAGTAGCGCAGGTACGCAGCCCGGAACAGTTCCGCATTGACTGCCCGCGACTCGGTCCAGCCGAGGAGCTCGCCGACCTCCACGCCACGCGCTTGCGCGCGAGCCAACGCCGAGACCGCGACGGGCAGCGCCGCAGCAGCGGCCGCACCTACGGCCGCGTACTGACTGCGGAGCAGATCGCCGGCCTTGGCACTCCACGGCAACAACTCGGCGTCCAACAGCAGCCAGCCGGTGTCCAGCTCGTCGAACAAGCCCGCCCGCTCTGCGGCCGAACGCAATCTATCCACCAGTTCTGCGGTCAGTTCGGGCCCGAAGAAGGACCGTCCGGTACGCGTCCACACCGCACCGAGGGCATCATCGGGCGCGCCGAACCGCGCGCGGGCAGCCTCCAGGTCACGACATCGAACGGGCCATGCTCGTCGCGCCGGTCGGTGTAGAGCCGGTTGCGGACGATCACGGACTGCTCGATCTCAGTGGGATCGGTGAGCTGGTGCACCGTCCGGAAGCCCTCACGCTCCAGCCCACGCAGGCTGCGCCGGAGCTGATCGTGCTGACGGCGGATCACGTGCTCGCCGAACGGCCGGTCGGCACGTGACCGGTTGCGCTCGCGGCACACGGCAACCGGTACGTCCAGCACGATGGCCACCGGCAGTACGTCATGCTCCTTGGCCAGGGCGATCAACGCCTTGCGACCCTCCGGCTGCACGTTGGTCGCATCGACCACGGCCAGCCGGCCCTCTCGCAGCCGGATCCCGACAATGGTGTGCAACAACTCGAAGGCCGGCTTCGTCGCCGCCTGGTCGTTCTCGTCGTCGGCCACCAACCCACGACAGACGTCGGAGGAGACCACCTCGGTCGACTTGAAGTGCTGCGCGGCAAAGGTGGACTTCCCCGATCCGGAGACGCCGATCAGCACGACCAGGCTCAGCTCGGGAATTCCGAGCTGACGCGGTCCTGGATCAGACACCCTGATCACCTCGCTCGAAGATCGCCAGTTGGGTCGGCGAGCCGACTTCGGGATCGAGCGGCCCGACCGGCAGCAGGCGTACCTGGTAGCCATACGCCGCAGCCACCCGCTCCGTCCAGGCGGCGAACGTGTCACGACCCCACTCGAACCGGTGATCGTGGTGCCTGCGCTCCCCAGCCGACAGCGACTCGTAGCGGATGTTGTAGTCGGCATTCGGTGTGGTGACGATCACCGTGCCCGGCGCCGCCACCCCAAACACGCAGTGCTCCAAGGCCGGCAGCCGGGACTCGTCGACGTGCTCGATCACCTCCATCAGGATCGCGGCGTCGAGATCCGTCAGCCGCTGATCGGCGTAGGTCAGCGAGCCTTGCAACAACGAGATCCGCGCCTGCTGGCGCTCGTTCATCCGGTCCCGCCGGATCCGCCGCTCCGCGATCTCCAGGCTCCGGGCGGAGACATCGAACGCTGTCACGTGCTCGATCGAGCGGTCGGCCAGCAGCTCCGGGAGCAGTGCTCCCTCGCCGCAGCCCAGGTCCCCCACCCGCCGAGCGCCTGAGGCTCGCACCGCCGCCAGCACCGCACCTCGCCGCTGCTCGGCCAAGGTCCGTTTCTCCTCCGGCACCTCCTCAGGCGCAGCCTCAGGCGACTCGATCTCCTCGGGCTCCAGATCGTCGACCTCGGCCAGCCGGGCCAGAGCGGTCCGGGTCAACGATCCGCGATGCCGCAGATAGCGCTTGGTGATCAGGGGCTTCTCGGGATGCGTGGCCAGCCAGCCTTCTCCGGCGCGGATCAGCTTGTCGATCTCGTCGGTGCTCACCCAGTAGTGCTTGGCGTCGTCCAGGACCGGCAGCAGCACATAGAGATGGTTGAGAGCGTCGGCCAGCCGGACCCGGCCGGTCAGTCGCAGCGACAGATAGCGCGAGTCATCCCACTCCGGCACCGTCGGATCCAAGGCGATCGGACTGGCCGAAACGGTCCAGCCAAGCGGCTCGAAGATCCGCAGCGCCAGCCCTACCCCACCACGGCACGGCAGCGCCGGCACGACGATCTCCAGCTCCAGCGGTGTCGCGGCCAGCTCCGGACGGGAGTCGCACCGTCCCGTCATCGCGGTCCGGAAGACCTTGGTCAGCGCGGTACTCAGCAGCGACGAGGCAGCGTACGGGCGGTCGTTGACGTACTGCCCCAGGGACTGCGGTCCGGGTCTCGACCGCGACCCGCCGCGGACCAGTCCGATCGGATCGACCTCGAGCAACAGTGCCGCGGTGCAGCGTTCGGCGGTGGCCTCGGGATAGCAGACGTACGCCGTCCCGACCGACAACTCGAACGACTGCAGCTTGTCGGGATGCTTGTGCAGCAGGTATCCCAGGTCGGTGGCCGGTCCGAGGCCGGTCGCGCCCGCACTGACGGTGATGATCACAGCAGCCCCGGACTCTCGTACGCCGACGGCTCGTCCAACGCCTCGGACAGCATCGGAACGACGACCATCTTGGACTCGTAGCCCTGCAACGCCCGCCGATAGGAGCCGACATCACGCCAGCGCGTGACCAGCACCCAAAGATCCTCCTCGTCCAGATTGCGCTCCAGATCCGCAGCCAGGAATCCGGGTTTGGCCCGAAAGACATCGAGGGCGGCATCGACACGATTGCGGAAGCCGTCGACATCGCCGACTCGGAAGCGAGTGATCACCAACACCCGCGACAGCGTACGGGTGACCGCCGACAGCCGGCACCGCAATTCCTGTCACTGCACGGCTACCCAACCTCCGCACACACCCGAAAGCCTCCTACCGCGGTAGTAGACTTTGGCCATGCCCCGAGGAAACCCATCGCGCAAACTCGCAATCAGCATCGAGTCTGGGGTCGCTCAGCAGGTGGAGACGGCAGCCGCGGAGGAAGGCGTGAGCATCTCCGCTTGGATGACCGACGCCGCACGACGCGCTTTGCGGATCCGCGACGGCCTCGCCGCCATAGCCGAGTGGGAGCGTGAACACGGCGAACTCACCGAGGAGGAGATGGCAGCCGCACGAGCCCGAGTCGCGGGCGCATCTCCCGCACGCATGACGGCGTGAGCCCGGCGCTGACGGCATGAACGCTGTCTACGATGCAGGCGCCCTGATCGCGGCCGAATCGAACAATAGACGTATCTGGGCTGAACACCGAGCCCGCCTTGAGTTGGGGATCGAGCCGGTCACCACGGCGCCAGTCGTTGCTCAGGTCAGCCGGTCACCACGCCAGGTCCAACTCCGCCGATTCCTTCGAGGCTGCCGCATGGTCGCTCTCTTTCCCGAAGATGCGCATCGGATCGGCACACTCCTCGCCGCGACCCGCACTTCCGATGTCGTCGACGCCCACGTAGCGCTTGTCGCCTCGGACGAGCGCGCCGATATCTGGACTTCCGACCCCGAGGACCTACGCAGCCTGGCGCAGCACACCGAGTATCCCGGCAGGATCCACCAGGTCTGACCGCTTAGGCGAGGGCGTCGGCTACTGCTGCTGCAGCGCGACCAGGAACTCGATCTGACCCTTGTCCTCGACCTTCACGAACCCAAGGTTCGGCGCCTCGATGCCCCAGTTGGCAAACGTGACGTCCACCGAGCCGGAAGCCCTCGCGCTCCAGCCCGCGCAGGCTACGTCGGAGCTGATCATGCTGACGGCGGATCACCTGCTCACCGAACGGCCGGTCGGCGCGTGACCGATTCCGTTCCCGGCACACGGCAACGGGCACGTCCACTCAGGAATTCCCAGCTGACGCGGCCCTTGATCAGACACCCTGGTCACCCCGCTCGAAGATCGCCAGCTGGGTCGGCGAACCATCTTCGACTCGTAGCCCTGCAACGCCCCCGGAAGACGCCGAGGGCGGCATCGACACGGTTGCGAAAGCCGTCGGCATCCCCGACCCGGAAACGAGTGATCACCAGCACTCGCGACAGCGTACGGGTCGCGGCGTGCCGCGTCAGGGTACGTGCGGACCTCCGGTTCCGGTGCCGACGATCCGGAGGCGGCGGGTGTACGGGGAGGATCCCGCGACCGTTGCCAGCAACGTGGCGCTGAGCGGGCCTCGCCTCAGCGGTGCGAAGGTGACCGTGACCGTTCGGCGGCCTTCGGCCGGGATCACGGCCGAGACAGCCGGCCACCGGAAGCCATCGGTGCTCCCCGAGGCGACCGTGACCGAGACCGGATCGTCTGTCGACGGATTGACGATGCTGATCGTCTTGGTCTCGGTGTCGCCGAGTCGTAACCCCTTGAAGTCCAGCTCGGCGGGCTCGAACTCGATCAGCGGAGCACCGTGACCGAGCAGCGGCACCGTAACCGGGCTGCCGCCGGCCACAGTGACCTCGAGGGTGTCCCGCCGCGGCCCGACGCCGGTGGGCCGGAACCGGATCGGCATCCCCACCGATTCGCCGGCCTCGAGGGTGGTCTTCAGCGCGAATCGGTGGAACACCGAGCCCGACGGCGTGCGCGGCGTGTTGATCGTCGCTCGTCCCGGGCCGCGGTTGGTGATCGTGACTGGTTTCGTGGCTCGGCCATCGACCGCGACCGAGCCGAACGCGAGCGAGCCAGGCACAGCCACGATCGCCGGCCACGGACCGGATCCGGTGCCGATGCCGCTGATGCTCACCCGGGTCCGCTCGCCGTTGGCGGTCAGGGTCATCGATTCCCGGGCGGGCAGCACCGATGCCGGGGTGAAGCGGATCGGGATGTCGATGAAATCTCCAGGAGCCAGCCGGGTCGCCCGGACCGGGAACCAGGCCAGCACCGAACCACCAGGCGATCCGCTCACCGCAATGGTCACGGCCGACTGGCCGAGGTTGACCACGGTGCAGATCTTGGTCTCACCGTGCCCGATCGGCACCTTCGCGAAGACCACCGGGTCGGGTAGCACCGCGATGTCGGTCGACGGGTGGGCCCGCGCGGTGACGGTCCGGCCGTCGACGAACTGACGACCCTCGATGCCACAGATCCACGGGATCCGGTTGCGTCGGTGGTCGGGGATGATGAATCCATCGGAGTCGATCGGATCCCTGAGATTCGGATCCGGAATCGCCACCTCGAAATGCAGATGCTGTCCGTGGGCGCAGCCGACGTCGCCCTCAATGCCCAGCCGTGCTCCCGCGGCCACCTGTCGGTCGCGCACCAGCCCAGCCGCGGTGGCGCTGCCCTGGCGCAAGTGGGTGTACTTGGTCCATTCCCCGTTCGGATGCTCCAGCCAGACATAATTGTTGTTGCACGGGTTGCCATCGGGCCGGTTCTGGTTGAAGTTGTCGACGAGCCTGCGGACGATGCCGGCCGCTGCCGCGACGATCTCATAGACCCCGTTCTCCCGATCCGTCCCCTTCAGGTCGTAGCGGAAAGGCGGGAAGTGGGAGCCGTCGTCGCCGATCACCTTGACCTTGATGCCGGAGTCGTACGGGACGCGATAGACGCCGTGCGCACGGCGGGATGACTGCGATGTCATGAGAACGCCCCCTGCTCGTCGGCGGGCGCCTGGCTGGCATCTGGTGGGACGTTCTGGTTGATGTGGAAGGCGTTGTCGGGGTCGTAACGGCGCTTGACCTCGACCAGCCGGGCGAAGTTGTCGCCGTAGCTGGCACGCACCCGATCCAGGCCCTCGTCGTCCATCATCATGTTGACGTAGCCACCGCCGGCCGAGTGCGGATGCAGGGCGTCGTGATAATCGCGGGCCCACCCCGACACCGACGCGAGGTTGGCCGGATCCGGGTCGACCCCGACGATCACCTGTGCATACTTCGCCTGCCGGTGGGCGTACGCGGTCGCGCCGGCCGGGACCCGACTGGCCGCACCGTTGACCGGGTAGAGATGCATCGTCGACTGTGGCGACGGCAGATTGGGTCCGTGCTCCAGATGGACGGCGACCGCCTGGTCGGTCAGCTCGTCGACGTAGTCGGTCTTCCAGTACCACTGCAGCCCGGCCGGGAAGAGCGGATCGAAGATCGACTGCAACGCCGGCCACGGCACCTCGCCGACCCCGTCCAACAGCGGGTCGAGATCTCGCAACGGAGCCAACAGTTGCGTCGCCTCGGCGAGTGGACCGTTGTGGCACCACATGATCGCCGCGACCGTGCGCCCCCGCAGCTCCGCGGGGAAGTCGTCCACCGGCGGCACGCTGAGGAACCCGAACCAGCCGTTCAGGTTCTCCGGCGCAGAGTCGAGCAGTTCGTCCCAGACCCGCATCACCTCCGCACCGCGGGCGACGTCGAAGAACATCGGTCCGGCGGCCACGGTACGGACCGGATGGGCGGAGAAGGTGAAGGAGGTGATGACGCCGAAGTTGCCGCCGCCACCACGGACGGCCCAGAACAGATCGGGGTGACGATCGGCGTCGGCCGTGACCAGGGCGCCGTCGGACAAGACCACATCGACGGCCAGCAAGGAGTCGATGGTGAGTCCGAACTGCCGGCTGAGGTACCCGATGCCGCCGCCCAGCGTGAGACCGCCCACGCCGGTGGAGGAGATGAAGCCACTCGGCACCGCCAGCCCGAACGGGTGCGTGGCGTGGTCCACGTCGCCCCAGACGGCCCCGCCGCCGACCCGCACCAAGCGTTCGGCCGGGTCGACGTGGACCGACCGCATCGGGGTGAGGTCGATGACCAGGGCGTCGTCCCACACCCCGAGGCCACCGGCGTTGTGGCTGCCGCCCCGGACGGCGATAGTGAGGTCGGCCGTACGTGCGGCGCTGACGGCCGCCATCACGTCCGCGGCGTCGACGCAGCGGGCGATGAGTCGGGGGTGTCGATCGATCGCGCCGTTGTAGACGGCGCGGGCTGCGTCGTAGCCCGCATCACCGGGCTCGATCAACTCGCCGCGAAAGCCGGGGATCTCGACCCGCGCCGAGGGGTGCTGCGATGGGTGGGTGGTCAGGTCTGTCGTCATGTCTACGACGCTAGGAACCGATCGGCCTCACCGGTATCGGGAGGACACCCCCAATTGATGGTGCCGCGCTACCCAGGTTTCGCTGCGGCGCCACCCAGGTTTGGTTGGCCGGTGTCGATCCCGAGGCTGCGAGCGGCGGCTGCAGCCTCGGCCCTGGAGGTGACGCCGAGCTTGCCGAACACCGCGCCGAGATGATGCTCGACGGTCTTCGGCGAGAGCACCAGGTGTCGAGCGATGTCGGCGTTGGACATCCCACGCTCCAGCAGCCGGAGCACGTCGAGCTGCCGGTCGGTCAAGCCCACCGGATTTCCGCGGGTGGTGCGCGCACGTCCCCGCGGGACGCTTGCCACACCGAGTTCCCGCAGCCGCGCCCGCGCAAACGAAAGCACCCCCGTGGCGCCGATCCGGTCCAGCAACTCGATGGCGGCGGTGACGTCGCCGGCATCGTCCGAGCCGAGCAGGGCGAGCGCCTGCTGGTACGGCTCGCCGAGCCTCGCCCAGGCGTAGGCCGCGTCGTGCGCCCGACCCGCTGTCGCGAGCGCGTACGGCTCGGGCAGCCGGTCCGGCACTCGGTCGAGGACGCCGGCCCGCCAGCGCCACTCGGCCAGCTCTCCGTACTCCCACGGCGTGCCGCGCTGCAACGCCAGCTGATAGGTGTCCCGGGTCGCCTCGTCGACCGCCGACGCGTCGCCGTGCAGCCACGCCCACTCAGCGCGGAGACTCGCCATCGGCCGCAGCCGCTGCAGCTCGTCGGTTGCCTGGGCGGCGCGCCAGCCCTCGGTCAGCAGCGCCACCGGATCGTCGACCTCGCAGCGTACGGCGACCGCGGCGCGCACGAACGACAACGGTGCGCGATTGGTGCTGGGGGCCTGCGCCACCAACGTCGCTGCCAACCCCAGCTCGCCACGCGCCAGCGCCAGCAGCGCGCGGGTGACCTGAAGATAGTCGATGTAGATCGACATCTCCCGGTCCTGCGCCAACGCCATCGCCTGCTCGACCAGCTCCATCGCCTCGGGGATCCGGTGGTTGGTCAGGCAGCGCCAGGTGGCGTTGGTGAGGGCCCGACAGGCGGTGTCGTCATGGCCGAGCTCGGCCGCGCGTGCGGCAGTCCGCTTCAGCTGCTCCAGCCCGGCGTCGGTGTCGTGTTGAGCGAGAGCGGTGGCGATGTTGACCTGGGCATGGGTAAGGGTCTCGACGTCGCCGAGGACCTCCGCGATCGACGCTGCGCGCTCACCCTGCCGGATGGCCTCGTCGTCGCGCTGGGCGAGCATCGCGAGCTGGGACTGCGTGCTGAGCGCCATGGCGAGCTCCCGGCAGGGAGGACCGTCGCCGACCGCAGCGGTCAGCACCGCAACGGCCTCGTCCGCCGCGGTCTCCGCGCCCGCACGGTCGCCGGAGATCCACCGCACCCGGGCGAGCCAGCCGAGCGTGTGACCGATCCGAAGCGGGTCGCCCAGCTCACGCCGAACCACCAGTGCTCGCTCCCGCGCGCTCACCGCCGGCTCCTGCCTGCCGACCCGATACGACTCGGTGGAGTAGTCGTCGAGCACATCGGCCAACACCCGCGGCGCCAGCATCGTCGAGTGCTCCAGCACCTGGCCGAGCAGATCGGCCGCCTCCCGGTGGGAGTTGGACGCGGTGGCGGTCACGGCCGCGGCGAGACCGTGCCGGATCACCGCGGCCGCGTCCCCGGCCCGCCAGGCGTGGTGGGCCAGCCGGGCATCGGCTGCCTCCGCCGCCACCAGTGCACGCAGGACGGCGTGGTTGTGCGCGGCCCGCTGCTGGCCGGACAGTGACTCCTCGATCGCCCGTCTGGCGAGTTCGTGACGGAAGCTGACCCCCTCGCGTCCGACGGTGAGCAGTCCGCACCGCTCCCCCGCCGCCACGTCCGCCGTCGCGCCGAGGCACGCCTCGACCAGCCAGTGCTCTGCTCGACCGGGCACGACACTGACCAGCTCGGCCGTGGCCCGGGCTTCAGTGGGAAGCCGAGCGAACCGGCCGAGCACCGACTCCCGAACACTGGCCGGAACCGTGCTCGTCCCTGATGTCAGCACCTCCGTGACGAAGAACGGGTTGCCTCCGGTGACCCGGTGCACCACATCCGCGTCGACTCCATGACCAGCCAGACGTCGGACCGCGGCCAGGCTGAGCGGCGCCAGGCCGATCCGCCGGCAATGCGACGGCGGTGCGGCCGCAAGGGTCCGGTGCAGCGGGTGATCGGCCGGCAACTCGTCGTCGCGGAATGTCAACAACAGCAGCAACGGCAGCTCCGCCACCCGCCGTGCGAGGTAGGTCAGCACATCCAGCGTTGCCTGGTCGGCCCAATGGACGTCGTCCACGACGCAGATGGTCGGCCCGGTCCGGAATGCTTCGGCCAAGGCACGACCCGGATGATCGCCGAGATCGACTCGAGTGCCACCCGCAACCAGGCCGTCGACGAGTTCACGGACGGCTCCCAACGGGGGCGCGGCGGCGAGATCGTCGCACCGGCCGAGCAGCAGGCGACGGCCCGGGGCCAGTCCGGCGCAGAACGCACGGATCAGGCTGGTCTTGCCGATCCCGGCCTCACCGTGCACGAGCACGAGTCGGCTGCCGCCACGGTCCAGGACGTCCGTGGCGGCGGCGAGCTCGGATCTCGCGCCGGAGCGTTCCAACAGACCCGGTTGATCAGTGTCGATCACCCAGCCTCCCGCAGCGGGCAACGCGGGTTCTCTTCCGTCAGTGCCCTCTCGTCACTGCGGTTCGAGAGTACCTCCGAAACCCCGCTTCGTCCTGTGGGATAGCGCCGAGCCGGACGCCCGTACGGTCTCGCCGGACCGCACGACCTCGATGGTGGCGGTCACGGGCCGGGACTCGCCAGCCAGTTCCAGATCGCCGGTGGCCTTGACCTTGACCGCATCGCCACCGATCTCGGGCAGTTCGACCGGCTGGGTCAGGGTGAAGGTCGCCGTGGGATGGTCGTCGGTACGCATGGCGGTCGAGTGGAAATAGGCGTCCCGTCGTCACTGGCGGTGCTGCCCTCGGTGTTGCTCGCACTGGGCGACTACATCAACCTTCACGCCACCGACACACCGACGTAACGGCCGGTCCCTACGTTCGACTCACCGGGCCACCGATGGCACCGGAGCAGCGTTCCCGCCAGCCCGAGAGCGAGGTGCCCCATGTTCGACCGCGTCGATCCGTTCATTGGCACCGCCGCCACGGATCTGCCGGCGCCGCAGGGACTCGCGGCCACTTGGTGGTCGCCGAAACCACAGGTCGGCAACACCCATCCCGGCGCCACGTACCCGTTCGGGATGGTGTCCGTCGGCGCCTATTCGGGTGCCTATCCGACCGGCTACGGTCTGTATGACCTGAACACCGAGGGCATGCCGACGCGGATGTACGAGGAGTTGATCGCCTCCGGATTCACCCATTTCCATCAATCCGGCACCGGCGCGATCCGCAAGTACTACAACTACTTCCGCGTCACCCCGATGCTGGAGCCGCTCGACGCTCTGGGCAGCAGTTGGCAGTTGCTCGACGAGGTCGCCGAACCCGGCTACTACGCCGCCACGCTGTCCTCCGGGATCCGTTGCGAGGTGACCGTCGGGCCACGCAGTGCGGTGCATCGCTACACCTTCCCCGAGCATCACGACGCCCGCATCGTCATCGATCTCTCGCTCGGCGGTCTACAGATCCCGTACGGCGGCACCGTCCCGCTCCGGGCGCTGCTGGAGACCGTCGAACCAGGAGCCGCGCAGGCCGAGGTGGTGCTCGAGGGAGCCCCGCTCGCGGTCCGGATGGAATGCGACAGTCCGGGCTTCCACCAGCTCCTCTGGTACGACCGACGCCTGGTCCCGGGCGGCACCCGGCTCGACTTCGATCGGATCCGCCCCACCACGCTGCGACCGTTCGGTCTGATGTGGCGCGGCCCGACCCGGGCCGGTCAGGTCGTCGAACTGCGGATGGGCTTCTCCCTCCGGGGTGTCGAGCAAGCCGGTGAGAACCTGCGCACGGACTGCGGCACCGGCCAGCACCGGTTCGCCGCGCGCCGAGCCGACACCGCAACGGTCTGGCGCCGGCACCTCGACACCGTCGCGGTCGAGACCACCTCCGACAGTCGGCGGACGATCTTCTCGACCGCGCTCTACCACTCGCTGATCAAGCCCTGCTTCGCTGCCGGCGAGAGCCCGTTCTGGCCGATGGACGGACCATTCGTCTTCGATCTGTGCACGATGTGGGACATCTATCGGACCCAGTTGCCGCTGATCACCGCCCTGTTTCCGGACCGAGCCGTCGAACTGGCCAATGCCTTGCTCAGCATCTGCGAGGAGGAGGGCAATCTCCCGATCGGCTACCGGATGGCCAAGGGTGCGGACCGGTTCTCCCGCCAAGGCAGCGCCCTCGCCCACACATTCCTCGCCGACCTGTGTCAACTGGGTCTGCCGGGCATCGACTGGGAGTGGGCCCTGTGCCACCTCGACGCCGACCTGCGCCGGTCGTACGGGGAGGAGTATCTGCTGCACGGAGTCGCCCATCCGGTGACCCACACCCTCGATCTCTCCGTCGGCTATCACTGCACCGCCATGATCGCGCGACGCCTCGGCGATCACCGGCTCGGCGAGCAGCTCGAAAACCTGGCGACCCGCTGGGTGAATGCGTACGACCCGGCGACCGGACTGCTGATCGACTCGACCTTCTACGAAGGCGGTCGCTGGAACTACTCCTTCCGGCTGCTGCCCGAGATGTCGGCCCGGATCAGACTGGCCGGCGGAGACGAACGCTTCGTGTCCCTGCTGGACACGTTCTTCGGCTACGGCGCGGACCCGGTGAAACCGCTCGGTGAACGGCCCGGACTCGACGAGTTGGCCCTCGGCGCCGCGCTCAACCGGTTCGAAGGGCTGAACAACGAGCCTGATCTGGAGGCGCCCTGGGCCTATCACTACGCCGGCCGACCGGACCGCACCGCGGAGGTCGTGCACGCCGCCATCAACAACCAGTTCGGCCTGGGCCGCGGCGGGCTGCCCGGCAACGACGACTCCGGCGGCCTCAGCTCCTGGTACGTCTGGGCCAGCCTCGGACTGTTCCCGGCGGCCGGCCAGAGTCGCTATCTCCTCAACGCTCCGTCGTTCTCCGAGGCACGAATGACGATCGGCGAGCGCGAACTCGAGATCGAGACCATCGGCTTCGTCGAACCCGAGCCGGACGGCCCGGTCTCCTACGTCCGGTCGGCGAGCTTCAACGGCCAGCCGCTGGACCGGTCCTGGCTGTCCGCGCAGGAACTCCACGCCGGTGGCCGACTGGTCGTCACCCTCGGCCCCGAGCCCAGCGAGTGGGGGCGCGACGGCGTACGGGCCGAGCAGCCGTTCACCCCCGAAATCCGACCCAACCCCGAGATGTTGTCCAGCAGCACCCTCTGAGTGGAGGTACCACCATGAAGCACCAGACCCCCCGCCGACTCGTCATCGTCGTCCGCGCCGACCCGGTGATCTGTGGTCACTCCGGCGAGGCACGCAACCTGGCCGAGGCCGCGCTGGCTCGCGGATTCACCGAGGTACGCATCATCAGCTGGCCGATCGGGAAGCTGATCGAGTCGGGCCTGCCCCTGAAGCCGTTGGACGGAATCGCGCCCTACAGCGACGGGATCGTCGTCGAGCGACCCGATCCGGTCGGCGATTACAAGGTGCCCGACGGCCGCTATCTCGCCGGGCTGACCGGACGCCTGGTCGAACTCTTCACCGACGGCGTGCCGACCGTCGCGATGTCGCTCTATCTCAGCCCGCACACCATCGCCGTCACCGAGGCGGTCCGGGCGGCCGAGGCGACCGGACTGCCGGTCAACGTCATCACGATCGCGGAGGCGGTCGGTTCCGACATCACCAACGTCGTGCGCTCCTGTGTGGAGGAAAACCGGTTCGGTGCCGCCGCACACGTGCTGTCGTCGTACCTGAGCTCGGACGTGCCGGTAGCCGTGTCCGACTACACCCGCCGCTTGATCATCGAATCGGCCGCCGCCATCGATGCCCGGCACGGCACTCGCTTCGCGATGCAGTGCACCGAGCGGGTCGACATCTCCTATCCGGCGATCGACACCACCGAATTCCTCGATCCCCACCCGGGCGTGGTCGAGGCGACGCTGGCGCAGCGCGGGCTCCGGGCCGGTGAGTATGTGCTGTTCTTGTCCCGACTCGCCCGCGCCAAAGGGGTCGACGACCTGATCGACGGTTTCGCCGCCAGCGAGCAATGCGCCGGACTGCGGCTGGTCATCGCCGGCAACGGTCCTGAGGCCGGCGTCCTCCAGGAGTACGCCGCCTCGTCCTGCGCCGCGGACAGGATCATCTTCCTCGACGACGTCACCGACGCCGAGCGGTCGGCGCTGATGGCCGGCTGCGCGGCGTTCGCGCTGCCCACCAAGCCGATGCCGGAGTTCACCGAGACGTTCGGCATCGCCTTGGTGGAGAAGATGTTGTCCGGTGGCGGCCCGGTGATCACCACCGAGACCGGCGGTGTCGGCGAAGCGGTCGGCGACACGGCATTGATCGTGCCGACCGAGGACCCGGACGCGATCGCGGCGGCCCTGGACACCGCACTGCTGATGTCGGACGACGAACGGGAGGCGCTGGCACAGCGGGCCCGGGACTACGCGATGCAGTTCGACCGGGTCTTCGTCCTGGATCGGCTGTTGCGTCTGGTGGAGCAGCCGAGCCTGGCAGAGATCAGCGCCGCCTGACTCACCAGAACCGGCTGATCCCTATGGTGACGATCAGCCCGATCATCAACCCACGCAGGAACTGGCCACCGTTGCTGACCACCGGCCAGGACAGATAGGCCATCCAGACGAAGAAGACGAACACCAGCAGCAGTGCCGGCAAGGCGATCGGCAACGGGGAGAACAGACCGATGACGACCAGCAGCAGGGTGCCCAGCGGGACCGTGGGTCTCGGCAGGCTGCTGAGCCGAAGGATGATGGGCTGGCTCACCTGCTCGATCTTCTGGCGCGTACTGCTGGGTTCGACCACCCGTCCATCCTAGAAGACCCGCGGGAACCGGGCCGATTTGCAAACCGCGCGGAACTATCTGAAAATGGTTCCCATGTTGAACATCCCGCGCGCGCTCGGCGCCGCTGCCCTCGGTTGCACTCTCCTCCTTGCGGCGGCCTGCGGCAGCACAGCCAAGGAGCCGGAAGCGACTCAGCCTGGTCAGTTGAAGATCGTGACGGCGTTCTATCCCTTGCAGTTCGTCGCCGAGCGCGTCGCGGGTCAGCATGCCAGTGTCGAGAGTCTCACCGCAGCCGGTGCCGAGCCGCACGACGTCGAGTTGACGCCGAAGCAGGTCGCCTCGGTCAGCGACGCCGGCGCGGTGGTCTACATCAAGGGCTTCCAGCCTGCGGTCGACGAGGCCGTGGCGCAGAGCGGCAACAAGCATGTCCTCGACACGACCTCGGTCGTGCCATTGCAGACCCAGGCGGAGGAGCACGCTCACGACCACGCCGATGATTCCCCGTCCGAGGCTGACGAGGATGGTGAGGAAGGCGAGGAAGGCCACGACCACGGCGGTCTCGATCCGCACGTCTGGCTGAACCCGGCGAACATGGTGAAGATCACCGACGCCGTGGTCGGCCAGTTGTCCGAGATCGATCCCGATCACGCCGCCGACTACGCCGCGAACGGCAAGTCGTTGACTGCTGAGCTCACCACCCTCGACACCTCCTACAGCGAGGGGCTCAAGACCTGCGACCGCCGCGAGTTCATCACCAGCCATGCCGCCTTCGGCTATCTCGCCGAGCAGTACAAGCTGACCCAGATCGGGATCAGCGGTCTGTCCCCGGACGCCGAGCCGTCGCCGGCCCGGATCGCAGCCGTACAGGAGGAGGCGAAGGAGCACGGCATCACGACGATCTTCTACGAGACACTGGTCTCCCCCGCCGTCGCCAAGTCGATCGCCGGTGACCTCGGTCTGAAGACCGACGTCCTCGATCCGATCGAGGCAATCACCTCCGAATCCGCCGGAGACAACTACATTGCGGTCATGCAGAGCAATCTGACCGCGCTGAAGAAAGCGAACGGATGCCACTGACCTCCCCCACCGGGATGGAGTCGACCGGGTCCGGCGTCAGTGCCGGCCCGGTCGTCGTGGTTGATGACCTGTCGGTGTTCCTCGGCGGACTGCCGGTACTGCGCGGCATCACGATGAGCGTCCACGCAGGCGAAGCCGTCGCGTTGCTCGGCGGGAACGGCTCCGGCAAGTCCACCCTGGTCCGTACACTGCTCGGCCTGCTCCCCATCGAGCGTGGCTCGGTGTCCCTGTTCGGGCAGCCGCTGAGCCGGTTCCGGCGCTGGTCGCGCGTCGGCTACGTGCCGCAGCGGTCCACGGCGCCGGCCAGCGGCGCCACCGTGGCGGAGGTCGTCTCCTCCGGCCGGCTGTCGTTGCGAAAGCCGTTCCTGCCCCGTTCGTCCAAGGACAAGCGCGCTGTGCACGACGCCTTGGAGCTGGTGGGCATGGGCGGCCGGGCCAAGGCCGACGTACGTGAATTGTCCGGCGGCCAGCAGCAACGGGTGCTGATCGCCCGGGCACTGGCCGGCGAGCCGGACCTGCTGGTCCTGGACGAGCCGACCGCGGGTGTCGACATCGAGCATCAACACGTGCTCGCCGACGTGATCTCCGCTCGGGTCAATGCCGGTCTGACCGTGGTCGTGGTGTTGCACGAGGTGGGTCCGCTCACCCCGCTGATCAACCGGGGCGTGGTGCTGCGCGAGGGCCGAGTAGTCGCCCAGGGCCCGCTGGCCGAACTCCAGCACAGCACCGGTCGATTGCTGGCCCATCACCACACCGGTCACGAGCATGTCGACCCGGAGCCGGAGCGCTGGCTGGACGGCACGGTGGAGCACTGATGGAGGTCCTCGGCTACCCGTTCATGCAGCGCGCGCTGCTGGCCGCGCTGCTCACCGGGATCATCGCGCCGGCCATCGGCACCTACATCGTGCAGCGCCGACTCAGTCTGCTGGGCGATGGTCTCGGCCATGTGGCGATAGCCGGCGTCGGGCTGGCCCTGATGACCGGTCAGGCACCGATCCCCTGGGCTGTGGCAGTCTGCGTCGCCGGCGCCGTGGTGGTCGAGATCCTGCGGCAGCAGGGCAAGGCGACCGGTGATGTCGGCCTGGCCATCCTGTTCTACGGGGGCCTCGCGGCCGGTGTGCTGATGTCCGGCATCGCCGGACAGGGCGCCGCTGCGCTCTCGCAATATCTGTTCGGGTCGCTGACCACCGTCACGTCCCCGGACCTGATGGTGATCGGCGTGCTGGCCGTATGCGTCCTGGTGCCGACGCTGGGACTGGCTCCGCAGCTGTTCGCGGTCAGCACCGACGAGGAGTTCGCCCGCACCCAGGGCCTGCGCGTCCGGCTCTACAACATCCTCATCGTGGTGCTCGCCGCGGTGACGGTGACACTTGCGATGCGAACGGTCGGATTGCTGCTGGTCAGCGCCTTGATGGTGGTCCCGGTGGCTGCCGCGCAGAACCTGGTCCGAGGCTTCTACCCGGGGTTGATCGCGGCGATGGTGGTCGGGGTCAGTGTCACCGTCGGCGGCGCCATGGGCTCGTTCTATCTGGACACGCCGCCGGGCGCATTGATCGTGGTTCTGGCCATCGCCGTGTTCGGACTCAGCTGGCCGTACTCGGCACTGATCTCAAAGCGACGTAGAGTGGCACCCGTGTTACCGGAGCTGGTCGACGACGAGACCCTGATGCCACACGTCGCGGTGCCCGAGGCTCATCCGCACAAACACGGGCCCGACTGCGAGCATCCCACCATCCGGCACGGAGACCACACCGACTACGTGCACGAAGGGCATCGCCATGCCCTGCACGGCGACCACTACGACGAGCACTGATGGTCACCCAGCACGCGGCCACCCCGCAGCGCAGGACTCGCCAGCGGGCAGCCGTCCAAGAGGTGCTCGGCGAACTGCATGAGTTCCGCACGGCCCAGCAGATCCACGACGAGTTGCGCAAGCGTGGCGACAGCATCGGTTTGACCACGGTCTACCGGACCTTGCAATCGCTGGCCGAAGGCGGTGAGCTGGACGCGCTGCGCACCGCTGAGGGTGAGGTCGCCTACCGCCGCTGCTCCGACGGCCACCACCATCACCTGGTGTGCCGCACCTGCGGTCGTACGGTCGAGGTGTCCGGACCGGCCGTGGAGCGCTGGGCCAACGCCGTGGCCACCGAGCACGGGTTCCGCGACGTCAGCCACGATCTGGAGATCTTCGGCACCTGCAGCACCTGCTGACCCGATCCGTCAGTTCTCCGAACCGGTGATCAGCGGCAGGTGGCTGAAGAGAGTTCCACCGGGACATCGCGCACCTTCGGCGTGTGCGAGACCTGCACGGTCTCGCTGTCCTCAGGGCCGCCGGTGAACACGGCCTCCACCGTCACCGAAGAGGCCGCCGGGATGGTGATCGACACCATGCCGACCGGCCGTCCGTACATGGTTCCCTGAACGGCCGGGCGCCGGATGTCGGCACCGGTCGCCTTCGCGACGGTGTTCTTCCGGTAATTCGCGCTGGTGCCCCAGACCACCGGCTTGCCGTCGATCGTGACCGACTTCAACGTGCCGCCGACCGGGCCGTACAGCTGGACCCACTGCCGGTCACCGCCGGCCGGGATGTTCTTCTGGTGGGCCCGGACATACTCCGGCAACCCGTCGATCTGGTTCTTGCGCAGGGTGTTGGTCACCGTCGCCGTCACTGTGTATGTCGGCGTCGCCACACAGGTGTTCGCCGCGACCGCGATCCGCTCGTCCATGAAGTAGCTCATCTTCGAGGTCGCGTCGTCGTTGTTGTAGACCCCGACCACGGTGGCGCTTTCGTTGTCGGCCGGCAGCATGGTTGCCACCGGGGTCGACTTCAGCATGGCCTGCTCCTCGGCCCGGGCGCTCCACACCTTGAGGCGCTGCTCGGCGACGGCCCGATTCAGCTGGGCCAGGTAGGTCCGTGGGTCGCCCTGCCCGCTGGTGACCGCCGCGAAGATGCGCTGGGCCGCCGACGCGAAGACCTCATCCTGGTCCTGTGAATCGGGATAGTTGGCGTAGACGTCGTGCAGCAGCACGGGCACGGTATTCCCTTGGTCCAAGACGGTGCCGTCACTCAGGGTGATCGGCCCGGTCGCCCGCAGCAGGTACGACAGTGCAATGGGATCGAAGGAGATCACCCCGTCGACTTCTCCGCCGAACCGGTCCTGCCACATCGCCTTGGCCATCCTCGCTGTGGTCGGGAAGTCGGGTGTCATGGTGATGTTGGTCAGATAGGTGGAGGCATGTTCGGTGTAGATCGAATCCCAGTCCTCGTTGCCCGGTCCGGTCGGCGTATACGGCGCCTTCTGGTACGGGTGCGGGAAGTCCGCCGAGCTGGCCTGGCCACCAAGGGCGATCTTGCCGTTCTTCACCACAAGCATGGCCATCGAGGCAGGGTTCCCGCCGCTGGCACGCTCCTCGGCGTTGTTCTGGAAGATCAGCAGATAGTGCCGGGTGCCTTCGGCGCCGAGGATTCCAGGCAGCAGCGGGAGCGCGGCGCCCAGTTCCTGGCTGACCGGGGCGAGTTCGCGGAGCTGATCCTGCAGCTTGGTGATGGGAGCGCGCAGCTGCGGGACGACCCGGGCCGTGTCGATCTCAGCGGCAGCTGTGTTCGCCGCCTGGATCGCAGCGTTGACCTTGACCGACGCCGGGACGAGCCGCTCGATCGGCTCGATGTCGAGCTGACCGTTCTTGGGCTTCAGGTTGTCGACGTTGACCCCATTGGCTCCGCTCGCCAACGGCTCGATCCCGTCGCGGACCAACGCGTCGACCAACTCCGTCGTCTGCCGAAACGCCTTCAGATTGGGACCGATCCACCAGATGTGCTCGTACAGCGACCACACCGGGCCACTGGTCTTGCGAGCCGCGTCCTCCGCGCTCGCTTGCAGCGGGGCATAGAGCTCGGGCAGATTCCGATCCGCCTCGCCGAGCGCCGATTTGAACACCCGCAGCTGATCTTGGGCTTGCTCCATCGACGTCTTGGCCGCCCAAGCTCGTTGCCCGACGTAAGCGGTCAAGCCGGCCCCGACCAGGACCGCGGCCAGTGCGACCAACACGACGAGCCGCAGCCGTCGACGACGCGGACGGCGCGCAGCTGTCGGTGATCCGGGTGGCCCGGTCTTTTCTGTCGTGGCTGCGAATTTGGGCGCAGCAGAACCATGCATCTCGGCCACGAGACTGTGGCGTCCTTCCCCCGAAAGTACAACGAGAACGCTTTCCAGGGTAGGAGCACACGTGTGCCGCCGGGGGCTGGTTCGGGCGATCCACAGCCGAAATAGAGGTGGTCCTGAGGTCCCCTCAGGTAACTTGATTGGGCACTGCGCCGCCGTAGCGCCGATCCCGATCCGCGTACAGCTCGATTGCCCGCCACAGGTCTCGGCGGTCGAAGTCCGGCCACAGCCGGTCCAGGAACACCAGTTCGGCATACGCCGACTGCCACAGCAGGAAGTTCGAGGTGCGCTGCTCGCCGGACGAGCGGACAAACAGGTCCACGTCGGGGATTTCGGGCTCATCCAGGAACTGCCGGAAGCGCGCCTCGGTGATCTTGCTCGGGTCCAACCGACCCTCGGCAGCCAGCTGAGCGATCTTGCGGGTCGCATCGACGATCTCTGCGCGACCCCCGTAGTTCACGCAGAACTGCAAGGTCAGCACGTCGTTGTCGACGGTGCGCCGCTCGGCCTCCTCCAGCTCACTGATCACACTGCGCCACAGCCGCGGCCGGCGTCCGGCCCAGCGAACCCGGACACCCATCGCGTCCATCTGGTCGCGGCGGCGGCGGATCACGTCCCGGTTGAACCCCATCAGCCAGCGGACCTCGTCCGGAGTGCGGCTCCAGTTCTCGGTGGAGAACGCGTACGCCGACAGATACTTCACCCCGATCTCGATCGCGCCCTCGATCACGTCGAACAGCGACGCCTCCCCCATCGCGTGACCCTCGGTGCGGGGCAGGTTGCGTGCCTTCGCCCAGCGGCCGTTGCCGTCCATCACGATCGCCACGTGCTGCGGCAGCTTCTTGGCCGGGATCTGCGGCGGACGGGACCCACTCGGATGTGGCGTGGGCGGTGCCGGCGGTTGCGTCCGGGCGCGTCGAGCGGGTTCTTTGCGCATGATGGGGACAATAGCGAGGTGCCGACCTATCGTGACGAAGCCGTCGTGCTGCGTACCCACAAGCTGGGTGAGGCCGACCGCATCATCACGATGCTCAGCCGGGGCCGGGGCAAGGTGCGGGCGGTGGCCAAAGGCGTGCGGCGTACGTCGTCGAAGTTCGGCGCCCGGCTGGAGCCGTTCTCCCACATCGACCTGCAGTTCGCCGAGGGCCGGACGCTGGACGTCGTCACCCAGGTGGTCTCCCTGCACGCGTTCGGCGAGCCGTTGGCCGGCGACTATCCCGCCTACACCGCCGGTCAGGCGATGCTGGAAACCGCCGATCGCCTGGTGCCCGAGGCCGGAGAACCCGCGGTGCAGCAGTATCAGCTGCTGGTCGGTGCGTTGCGGGCCTTGGGCGAGGGCACCTCCGACGGACCGCGACCGGCCACGATGCTCCTGGACTCCTATCTGCTGCGGGCCCTGGCGATCGCCGGCTATGCGCCGTCGTTCAGTCACTGTGCCCGCTGTGGCGTGATCGGACCGCACCAAGCTTTCTCCCCCGCTGCCGGCGGCGCGGTCTGTGAGCATTGCCGGCCCGCGGGCTCGGCCCGTCCGTCGGCTGCGACCTTCGAGCTGCTGGGCGCCCTGCTCGAAGGGCGCTGGACTGCCACCCGAGATGTTCCTGCCACCGCTGCGAAAGAGGCGAGCAGTCTGACCTCGGCGTACCTGATCTGGCATCTCGACCGGGGCCTGCGCTCCCTGGTTCACGTCGAGCGGTGACGCGAGCAATGAGTACCGAGCGGTGACGCCCATCACCGGTTTGCTCGGGTTTGACGGCTTTGCTCTATCTGCAGACCGAGCAAAGCCGACGAACCCGAGCAGGGAGCGTACGGGGGGTCAGCCGGCGGCGCGGCAAATGGCGGAGGTGACCGCCTTCAGGGAGGCGGTGACGATGTTGGCGTCCATGCCCACCCCCCACAGCACCTGAGCGTCCTCGCCGTCGCCGACCTCACACTCGACGTACGCGGCAGCCAGCGCATCGCCGCCGGCCGAGAGCGCGTGCTCGGCATAGTCCAGCACCCGGACGTGGTAACCCAACGACGAGATCGCGTCGACGAAGGCCGAGACCGGGCCGTTGCCCTCACCGCTGATGTCGCGGGTACGGCCGCGGTCGACGACACTGGCACTGACCTCGAAGGTCCGGCCGGCACCACTGGCACTGGACACCTGGACCAGCTGCAGCGGCTGATCCGAGGTCAGGTACGCCTTCTCGAACACCTCCCACAGCGCATCGGCCGGCACCTCGCCGCCACCGGCGTCGGTGAACGCCTGGACGACGCGGGAGAACTCGATCTGCAGCCGGCGCGGCAGATCCAGTTTGTGCTCGGTTTTCATGATGTACGCGACGCCGCCCTTGCCGGACTGGCTGTTCACCCGGATCACGGCCTCGTAGGTCCGGCCCACGTCGTGCGGGTCGATCGGCAGGTACGGCGCCTCCCACTCCAGTTCCGCGACGGGGATCCCCCGCTCGGCGGCCTGGCGGTCCAGGTCCTCCAGCCCCTTCTTGATGGCGTCCTGGTGGGAGCCGGAGAAGGCGGTGTAGACCAGATCCCCCGCGTACGGGTGGCGCGGGTGGACCGGCAGATTGGTGCAGTACTCCACCGTGCGACGGATCTCGTCGATGTCGGAGAAGTCGATCTGCGGATCGATGCCTTGGCTGAACAGGTTCATGCCCAGCGTGACCAGGTCGACGTTGCCGGTCCGCTCGCCGTGACCGAAAAGACAGCCCTCGACCCGGTCGGCGCCGGCCATCATGGCCAGCTCGGTGGCGGCGACGGCCGTACCCCGGTCGTTGTGCGGGTGCAGTGAGATCGCCACGTGCTCCCGGTTGTGGACCTGACGACCGAACCACTCGATCAGATCTGCGTACGTGTTCGGGGTGGCCATCTCGACCGTGGCCGGCAGGTTCAGGATGATCTCCCGGCCGTCGCTGGGCTGCCAGACGTCCATCACCGCGTTGCACACCTCGACGGCGAACTCGGGCTCGGTGCCGGTGAAGATCTCCGGTGAGTACTGGTAGCCGAACTCGACGTCGCCCAGGTGCTGCTCGGCGTACTTCATCACCAGCTCGGTGCCGCGGGTCGCGATCGCCATGCACTCGGCCTTGTCCACCCGGAACACGACCCGGCGGAACAGCGGCGCCGTCGCGTTGTACAGGTGGATGGTGGCCGTCTTGGCCCCGACCAGGGACTCAGCGGTCCGCTCGATCAGATCCTCGCGGGCCTGAGTCAGCACCGACACCGTCACGTCGTCGGGGATCTTGTCACCCTCGATCAGTTGCCGGACGAAGTCGAAGTCGGTCTGGCTGGCCGACGGGAAACCGATCTCGATCTCCTTGTAGCCCATCTTGACCAACAGGTCGAACATCTTGTGCTTGCGCGACGGGGTCATCGGGTCGATCAGGGCCTGATTGCCGTCGCGCAGATCGGTGCTCAGCCATCGTGGGGCCTGGGTGATCTGCTTGCTCGGCCAGGTGCGGTCGGGCAGGTCGACGCCGGAGAACGCGCGGTAGCGCTGGAAGGGCATCGGGCTCGGCTGTTGGACGGGTACGGACTGGACCCGAGTGCCGAAGGAGTTGGTGGGGCTACTGCTGGTCATGGAAGTCCTCGCTGTGAGTGCTGGTTGCCGGGCCGGACGCACGACAAACTCCGCAGCGAGGGCGCCGGCCCTAGTGGGCCCTGCTGCGGCAGCGAAGGAGGAGAGGCCTGCGGATCGAGTTCACGCAGGCGCGCTCAGTGCCAGCCATGCGGCCCACCATAACCCAGGCTGTCAAGCCTTGTCGAAGCGCCCCGCTTCGCGAACGGCTTCAGCCGGACCACTCGTAGCTGTGCTCGGGACGCCCGTGGGTGCCATAACGCAGCGAGAGAGTCACCACCTGCTCCTCGACCAGGTCGGCGAGGTAGCGCTGCGCCGTGGCTCTGGAGATCCCGACCTCCTCCGCGACGGCGATGGCCGTCATCGGGCCCTGGCGGGACCGCAGCAGAGTTGCCACAGCCTGGGCTGTGATCGCCGATCGCCCCTTGGGAGGCCGGGGCTGCGGTCGAGGCCGGAGCGAGGCCGCAAGCTCGTCGATGCCGGCCTGCGTCACCGGACGGTCGGTCGCGGCAGCTTCCTGGAATCGTCCGTAGTCGGCGACGCGTTCCAGCAGCAGCGACATCGGGAACGGCTTCACGATGTAGCCGACGGCACCCCGGGCCAGCGCCCGCCGTACCCGAGGCCAGGAGTCCGCCGCAGTGACCATCAGCACCGAGGCGTCGCTGGCGCCGACCAGATCCGTACCGCTGCCATCGGGCAGATACTCATCGGCGAGCACCAGATCGACCTGCCGCGTGGCCAGCACCTCCCTGGCCTCGGCCAGCGTGGTCGCCTGTCCGACGACCCGGCACCCACGCAGCCGTTCCAGTGCTGCCGCGTGCATCGCCGCGACCCGGAAGTCATCGTCGACCACCAGCACTCGCAACACCCCATTCAGCTGGCCTTGGCTCGTCGGGAATTCACTCATCGGCGTACCTCGGCGCGCCGCAGTGCGCCACACATCCGGGCACGGAAGGTCGCCCCGCAATCGTCACCTCGAGCCGACGACAGCTCGACCTCGCCACCATGATGCCTCGCCGTCGTCCGCGCCAGCGCCAGACCGAGCCCGTGGGCTTCCCGGTCACGATCCTTCGTCGTCCAGCCGCCCGCGAAGATCTCCGCCTCTCGTCCGGGAGGCACTCCGTCGCCGCTGTCGATCACGTGCACCACCAGATCGACGCCGTCGCTCAGCAGGGACACATCGACCCAGGCCGGTCGCCGCTGCCCTCGC